>JBCBKN010000245.1:0-7135 GCA_038521775.1 Pseudomonadota bacterium
CGAGGCGGAATACGAGACCCGCGCCACCGAGATCGAGAACTATCACGGGGTGCTTTTCATGACCGGCTGCGGGGCGAACGGCACCGGCTGCGACACGCCTGCGCCAACCGACAACCCGTTGATCCGCCGTGCGATGATCCATGCGGTGGACCGCGAGCGCATTGCCGATCGCCTTTGGAACGGGCTTGCCAGGGTGCCCGCCGGGCCGACCTGGCCGCTTTTTGGCGAATATCACGACCCCGACCGCGAAGCGCTGAAATACGACCCCGAGCTGGCCAAGGCGCTTCTGGAAGAGGCCGGCTATGACGGTGAGGAGATCGAGATCCTGGTCACCCAGGGCTATTATGTGAATGGCGACCGGGCCATGCAGGTGGCCCTGCAGCAATGGCAGAGCATCGGGCTCAATGTCGATCTGCGCTTTGTGGAAAACTGGTCGCAGCAACAGCCCTGGGGCGAGGTGCAGGACGCCATGATCGTCTCGGCCAACGTGCATGTGCCCGATCCCGTGACGCTTTACTGGAATTACGGCCAGCCCTCGGCCTGGTCGGTGCGCAACGGCCTGGTCGATCTTGGCGAGAAGTTCCAGGAAACCGGCCAGACGCTGGAACGCTCGCTCGACCCCGAAGTGCGCAAGAAGGCCTTTCAGGAGCTGCTCGACATCTATGACGAGGTGGGCGCCAAGGTCATGTTCTACCGCACCATCGAGATCTACGGCGTGCGCAGCGACCTCGAATGGACGCCGTATTCTGCCTACTGGATGGATTTTCGCGCCAAGAACGCCCGCCTGGTCGCTGAGTGACGCCCGAAAACGGGCCGGTCCGCCCGCCTTGGCGGACTCGGCCCGCTGCACCATGCGGTCAGGCGATGAACGGCTGATCACATCCCATAGGCCCGGTCCGGCCCGCGCGCAGCTGCCAAGGCGCGTGCCGGACCATCACCAACAGGTAAGGAGACCGAAATGACCCGCCTTATCGCAGCATTGCTGTGCGCGACATTCCTGACCGCCGGCCCGGTGCTGGCAGACGATCGCCCCGAGCTGGTGATCGGCATGAACCTGATCCAGCGCGCCCACCCGGCGGTGGCTGAATCGAACTACGACAGCCGCGTGATCAAATCCGTCATGGACGGGCTTTTGAACCGCGACTGGGCCAATGGCCCCAACCGCAACGGCACCGAGATTGTGCCGGGCCTCTTCACCGAATGGACCCAGATCGACGAGCTGACCTGGGAATTCAAAATGCGCGAGGGCGTCGTCTTCCACAACGGCAACCCGATGACCATCGAGGATGTGCATTTCACGCTTTCGGCTGAACGGCTGTGGGGCCCCGAGGCGCTGCGCCCGCACGCCATGGCGGGCTCTTTCGCGTCGGTCGACATCGTCGATGACGTGACCCTGCGGATCACCACCAAAGCGCCGGATCCGGTGCTGCTGCAGCGTCTGGCGCATGTGATCGGCCATGTGGTGCCTGCCGATGTCTACCGCGCGCTGGGCCCTGAAGGCTTTGCAGCCGCCCCCATCGGCACCGGCCCCTACAAGTGGGACAAGTACGAGCAGGGCAATGAGCTCGTGCTGGTGGCACATGATGACTATTGGGGTGCAAAGCCGCCCTTCAGCCGCATCGTCTTCAAGGCTGTGCCCGAGAACTCCTCGCGCATTGCCGGGCTGATCACCGGGCAATATGACATCATCACCAGCGTGCCGCCGGATCAGGCCGAGCTGATCGACCGCGAAGAGGGGTATCGCACCGCCGCCTTCGAGGTGGAGAACATGCATATCCTCACCTTCCTCTCCGGCTGCGGTGAGCGGACCGAAGCCGAATGCGCCGCCAAGCCATCGGCGCTGCAGGACAAGCGCTTGCGTCAGGCGATGGTCCACGCTGTGGACCGCGAGAAGATCGCCGACCGGCTGTGGAACGGCATGGCCAAAGTGCCCGCAGGCCCGAACTTCCCCTTCTATGGCGACCTCTTTGAGGAAGATCGTGCACCCCTTGCCTATGACATGGACAAGGCCAAGGCGCTGATGGCCGAAGCCGGCTATAACGGCGAAGAGATCGTTGTGGCGGTTGTCGCGGGCTATTACGTGAACGGCGACCGCGCGTTGCAGGTGATGCAGCAGATGTGGGAGGCCGCAGGCCTGAATGTCTCGCTGATCTTCAAGGAAAACTGGTCGCAGCAGCGCCCCTATGGCGAAACGCAAGACGCGTTCCTGGTGTCGGCCAACCTGCGTGTGCCGGATCCGCTCTCGCCCTGGTGGTGGAACTATGGTCCAGACACCAGCTTCTACCAGACCAACGGCATCCTGAAGCTTTCGGACGCCTATATCGAGGTCGGTGAGGCGATTTCGTCGACCCTTGATGTCGACGAGCGCAAGGCGCTTTGGACGCGGGCGCTCGACATCTGGCAGGACGAATTGCCAGGCATGATCTTCTACCGCCCGATCGAGATCCTGGGCACGCGCGATTGCCTTGGCTGGGAGCCCTACAGCTTCTATTGGATGGACTTCCGCGCCGAGAACGTCACCGCCACCTGCCCAGATCGTCGATCCTGATCGTTGACCCAAATCGGGGCGGCCGGCTTGGCCGCCCCACCCCACCAAGAAAGGCCCGCCGATGACCGATTTTCGCATGGTGATGCTGTCTGACACCCATGTCAGCGCCACACATCCGTTCTTTTTTCACAACTTCGATGTGGCGCTCGAGGCTGCCAATGCATTGGCGCCGGATGTGGCGATCGTCACCGGCGATCTGTCGCTGAACGGCCCGCACGCGCCCGAGGATCTCGACTTTGCCGCCGCCCAGATGGCGCGGTTGAACGCCCCGGTGCGCCAGGTCGTGCCCGGCAATCACGATGTGGGCTATTCGCCTGCCGCTGCGGATGCCGAACAGGTCATGACGCAGAGCCGACGCGCGGCCTATCTCGACCGGGTCGGAGCCGATTTCTGGCAGTTCGACCATGGCAATTGGCGCTTCATCGGTCTGAATCCGTTCCTGTTTGAAAGCGGTTTTGAGGCCGAGACCCAGCAGCGCGCCATGGTGGTCGAAGCGCTCGATCACAGCGGTCCCATCGGCGTGTTCACGCATGTGCCGTTCTTTGCGCATCATCCCGCCGAGACCGACCTCACCACCTCCGCCACGGTCACGCCCGGCCCGCGTGCCGACTATCTTGGGCTTTTCCGGAACGCCAATGTGCGCTTTGTCGCCTCGGGCCATCTGCACCGCGACAAGCGCATGGTCTTTGACGGCATTGCCCATATCTGGGCGCCCGGCACGGCGTTTCTGTCCAGCGACAGCAGCGCCTGGGGCGGCACGCCTTGGGTCGGCTTTCTGGAGTTTACCTTCAGCGGCGACCGCTACTCCGTTGTCACCCACGAGCCCGAGGACATGCTCAACATCGATCTGCGCAATTGGTCGCGGAGCAAGACCCACAGCTATTTCCGCATCGCGGCTGAACCGTATCGGAAGCCACAGCCGTAAGCTCGGCCCACAGCGCGTGCCGAAAGCCCCCCTCTGATCTCAGGGCCCGGCACAGCTTAGCACCGCCAATTTTTGCCGCCCGGGATTGGTCGAACCCGGGCGGTGGTGGTGTATGGGGGTAGGGAAGACGCCGAAAGGTGGACTGAGGGCTGGATTGAAACCCTCGACTGATGTTTAAGACTTTGAATTAGAAGAAAATTGTGAATTACGGTGGTGCTGCCGGAGAGATTTGAACTCTCGACCTCTCCCTTACCAAGGGAGTGCTCTACCCCTGAGCTACGGCAGCCTGTCGCGCGGGTTTTATCGCACGCGCTTATGAAGGCAACCCAAATCTGGACCGCGCGCCATGGTTGACGTACCAAGCGACATGGCAGATGAGGACGCAAGCAGGGGGCCGTCGAAGAACCGCATCTCGGCACGGGTCGGCAAAACCGCGCGGCCAAAGAACCGCAGCGACCGTCTGGCCGACGCGTTGCGGGGCAATCTTGCACGACGAAAGGCACAGAAGGCGGCACGGAACGGCCGCGATGCACCACAGACCGATGACGAAGTTCCCGACGAGAAGGCGGAGGGTCCACCGACCCCGGGGGCGGACCCGAATGGGACCGGAAGATAGCATCCGCCGACCGAAGCCCGGGCTGCGCCGGGCCCGGCCCGGAGGGTGCCCTGGGTCTTGCGCGCAGGCGGGTCCGCGGGGGTCGACCGGCGCCGATGCTCGGACGCGGCCCGCCGGTGCAACGGAGACCACGCCAAACGCGCCGACAGCCATGCCAGGCTGAGAAAAGACGGGCTGAACCGAACAAAGACGGGCCGAACCAAAAAAAAGGACCGAACCGAACAGAGACACGCAATACAAAGCGAAACGGGCGGTGCAAAGCAAAACAGGCAGTGCAACACGAAAACGAGCAGAACTAGGTTAAGACGGGCAGAGCGGAGCGCAGGCATATGGACAAGATCATCGTGACGGGCGGGCGCCCGCTTTCAGGACAGGTGGCAATTTCGGGCGCAAAGAATGCCTGCCTCACGCTGATGCCGGCGGCGCTCCTCACCGATGCGCCGCTGACCCTGACCAACGCGCCCCGTCTGTCGGACATTCGCACCATGTCGACCCTGCTGGAGAGCCTGGGCTGCGAGGTCGCGGCGCTGCAGGGCGGCGCTGTGCTGGTGATCGGGGCCGAGCGGCTCGCCTCGCTGCGCGCCGATTATGAGATCGTGCGCAAGATGCGGGCATCGGTTCTGGTGCTGGGCCCGCTTCTGGCCCGGGCCGGCCAGGCCGAGGTCTCGCTGCCCGGCGGCTGTGCGATCGGGGCGCGCCCGGTCGATCTGCATCTCATGGCGCTGGAGCGTATGGGCGCCACGCTCGATCTGCGCGACGGCTATATCCATGCCGCTGCGCCGCGCGGGCTCAAGGGCGCGGAGATCACCTTTCCCACCGTCTCGGTCGGCGCCACCGAGAACGCGATGATGGCCGCCACCCTGGCGCGGGGCACGACCGTGCTGCGCAATGCCGCGCGTGAGCCGGAGATCGCGGATCTGGCCCGTTGTCTGACCGCCATGGGCGCGCGGATCGAGGGTGCGGGCGGGGCCGATATCGTCATTGAGGGGGTCACGGCGCTGCATGGCGCCACGCATGAGGTGGTGGCCGACCGCATCGAGCTGGGCACCTACATGCTGGCCCCGGCCCTTGCCGGCGGGCGCATCACGCTGACCGGGGGCCGCCGCGCGCTGCTTGCCGCGTTTTGCGACAAGCTGGAGGAGGCCGGCGCCGAAATCACAGAAACCGATGGCGGGTTGAGCGTCGCGCGCGAGGACGGCCCGCTGTCGCCGCTGCATGTGGTCACCGAGCCCTTTCCCGGGTTTCCCACCGATCTGCAGGCCCAGATGATGGCGGCAATGACGCTGGCGCGGGGCGAAAGCCGGCTGGAGGAGCGCATTTTCGAGAACCGGTTCATGCATGCGCCCGAGCTGATGCGGATGGGGGCGCAGATCGACATCCAGGGCGGCACCGCCATTGTGCAGGGCGTTGAGCGTTTGCGCGGCGCACCGGTCATGGCGACCGATCTGCGCGCCAGCGTGAGCCTGATTTTGGCCGGTCTGGCCGCAGAGGGCGAAACCACGGTGGCACGGGTCTATCATCTCGACCGCGGCTATGAGCGGCTGGAAGAAAAGCTCTCGGGCCTTGGCGCCCGCGTCGAACGGGTGCCGGCGTGAGCGGCGCCGTCCCGCCCGCTGCCTGCGCCCGGCGCTGCCGCACAGCCCCGGCGGAGGCCCTGGCATGACGGATGCACGGTTTGAGGAGGGCGCGGACGGCCCGCTTTTGCTGCGCGCCGAGACGCCGGCGGATCTCTCGGTTCTCTCGACGCTGCTTCAGGATGCCGTCGGTCAGGTGGAGGACACCGCCTGGATGCCCAAGCGGCGGCGCTTTGCGCTGCTGCTCACCCGGTTTCGCTGGGAGGACAAGAGCGCGGCCGAACGCAGCGGCCGGGGGTATGAGCGGGTGCGCGCGCTCTTGACCATCGAGAATGTGCTGGCGGTGCAGGCAAGCGGCCTCGATCCGAAGGCGCGCGATCTGGTCTTCTCGCTGCTTTCCATCGGGCTTGACCCCGACAGCCTGCCCGGCGCGTCCGAGCCGGCGGAGGGCAGCCCGGCCCCCGCAGCCGGCACTGCGCCAAGCGATGCCGCAGAGCTGGATGTCGACGCTTCAAACGACGGAAGCGAGGGCAGTGAACGCGCAGGCCCGGGCGGGAAGCTGCGGCTTGTGCTGGCCGGCGATGGGGAGATCGTGCTGGACATCGAAAGCCTGGAGGCGGTGTTGCGCGATGTCACCCGCCCGCACCTGGCCCGGGCCCGGCAGGCGCCCGATCATGCCGGCCCCGGCGACACCTGACCCTCGCTGACCCCCCGCTGCTTACCCCCGCCATTAAGGGGGGCACCGCAGCGCCGGGTCTGACCGACCGAAGGCAGGTCACGCCGGCCAACGCGCATCGATCTGCCAGACACCCTCAGGAAGGCCCGAGGACTGCACCGTCAATCCCGCCTCCCGGCAAATGACGATCGCCGCGGCGACATCCCAAAGCCCGCATCCAACCTCAACATACCCGCTCAACCGGCCCAGCGCCGCCTGGCTCAGCGCAAACACAGCACAGCGATAGCGCACGACCGCAAACCCTGCCTGGCGCAGCGCCTCGGCGCGCCGATCTGTCTCCGTCCCCGATTCAAACTCGTTCTCGCCCAGCGCCATCACCTTGATCGAGGGCGCATGGATGCCGGGGCCGGCCGGGGCCCGGTTGAGGCGCAGCCCATGCCCATCGCGGGCCGAGATCAGCAGGTTGAGATCGGGCAACGCAACCGCCCCAAGCCTGGACCGGCCCTGCTCCAGATACCCGACCGAAATGCCCCAGATCGGCAGGCCCAGCAGAAAATTCGAGGTGCCGTCGATCGGATCGATCGCCCAGCCCGTCGCATCTGCGCTCAAACCGCCGCCGGTCTCTTCCCCGATGATCGGCACATCCCCGAAGGCCCGCGAAATCTCCTCCCTCAGCCGATGCTCGATCTCCGTATCGGCGTCCGAGACAAACTGTCCCGCGGATTTTTGATCGACGCTCAGCTCGGCGCGCCGGGCGCTCAACTCCTTGGCCCGGGCGGCGGCTCGGACGAGCATC
>JBCBKN010000246.1:0-7129 GCA_038521775.1 Pseudomonadota bacterium
CATCGGCCGTCTTCGCACCCGCCTCCTGCTCCCGCAGGATCGCAATCACCTGCTCCTCGCTGAACTTCGATCTCTTCATCCATCCGGTCCTCTCGTTGGGCCAGACTCTAGTTCCTCGCGGAGGAGATTCCGCGGGTCACAGCAGACCCTGGTCATAGGCACTTCGCTTTTCGGGCGCGTCACCCGCGAGTTACGGGAGTTATGGCGCGACGCGGGCGGCCCAAGGCCATTGTCAGCGACAAGTCGGAAAATCTGGCCGCTTAGGTCAGCAGGTCATGGGGCATCTGGTAGTCCGGATACCTTGATACAGTTGCCCAGACGGAATCTGCCGTCAGGAACTGTCTCTTCCATCGCAAACACAGGGTACGCGCGATGGCGGCCCTCACCGTCCTCAATACGAGATCCCAAGTCCCAAGCAGAAGGCCCGAACATTATCTAAGAGGTCAGAAGCCTGCTTCCACGGCTCATGTCAGAGAGAGGTCCCTCCGCCTGAGCTTACCCCCTCGAAGAAGGGGCGATACGGTTCGCCGTGTTTGACTACGGCGTGTGGGGTGCGCGCCATCTTTGCCGTGATCGCGGTGTAGGCCTTGCGGCGCAGATGGGCGTTGTGTCGGTCTTTCGAGATGTAGCGTTCGAACTTGTCCCGGAAGCTGTTGGTTCGCTTTAGAACGGCACTCTGTCCGGCCAACCAGCGCGTGCGTTGCAGTCGGGCGTTCCCGTCTTCGAGATCCGACTTTGACGGCGGAGTTGCCATTGGAGCGCCACTGGTCCAAGCGACAATGGCAACACCGGACTCAACGGTGGCGAGGTCCATCCCGCAGAACTTCAGGAACTGCCGGTGATGCTGAAAGCGGCCGTAGGTCACCGGCTTCGGCGAGGAGCGTCATCGCGTTGATCGGACCGATCCCCAAGTATGGTCGTCAGCAATTGATAGTCTTTGAGTTCCGATAGTAGCTCGACGGCCCTTGCCTCGATGACATCTCGTTTTCGGATCAAGCTGCGACCCTCAGCAATAACCAATGGAAACATGCGAACCGCATCGGAGTTTGGATGAACCGGCAGCCCAACACAGCCAGCCGCTGTCGCGTAAATGTCTAAAAGAAGGCGCTCGTTCGAGACCTTTCGACCACGACCTGCCAGGCATCGGCATGAAGGTCTCCTGGCTCATGGCCGTGATCATTTGCGGTGTCGGGTACTTCCTTAGGAAGGCAAGGAACTAGTCGGTGCGCGAACTGCGGTGAAAGCGCTCGGCCTCGGGAAGTTACAGCGGCAGATAATGTGTCAAGATGCGATGCCACAGCTCGGTCGTGGAGCGTGAGACAATCTCGTGGGTCTTTGATAGTTGCTGGATGTCCGCAGCGCCCGTCGCCAGTGGGTCGCTAAAGAATTGCTCGGCACCTATCTCCAGCATGTGCAAGATGACCTAGGCGTCCTTGGGATTGTTCTTATCTCAACTTTTGTGCAGCGCTTCACGCGTGCGGGCCAGAGCGACCGAGGAGTTCAGCTTCCACTCAAATCCGGCCTGCTGATTGAGATGATGCTTCAACGTCCGATGACAGTTGCCGGTTGCTTCGAACCCGATCCGGACCGGAGATTATGGCTACAAAGAGCAGTGACCAGCCGCTGAAAATCGCCCAGTGTGTTCGTGATCGTCAATCGGCGGCGGCGCTTACCGCGCGGGATACCGATCAAAACCTTGCCGATGCTTGGAAATGTCGATGGCGAAAAGCAGGGTCAAAGTGTTAGAGTGGTTGCCGGTCATAGCGTGCTTCGCACCCTCATCAGTGTGGTTTGTGCTAAACCCACTGTTGAGACCTGAGACCCGGTTAAGGCCACACGCCGCGCTATTTAGGGGCCGCGCGCCATAACCTTAAAACAGCGCTTCTTCCCGACGTGCTACGGCACCGTACTGACCAAATATGGCGGTGCCTAAATGGCGCTAAGTTACAGGGATCTACTGGCATTAGATTGCACCAGGAAAGCCGATGCAAAACGCCTTCATGGAGAGTTTCAACGGCATTATCGGGATGAGTTCCTCAGGGTGAGGATGGGCGAAACCTTCTAAGACACCGTCGAGACGTTGGAAGCCGATCTCGACGTCTGGCTCGCCACTACAACACCGAACGCCCACATCTAGGCTACCGCAAAATGGGCCGCCGACCCATCGAGACCGTCACGTCGTTCGTCTGTAAAGAAGGCTAAGAGGATAGATTATCGACGCGATGCGGCCCCGGGCGGCAAAGCGGTTCTACGCCGCGTTCCTGCCCGCGCTCGGCTATGGGGTGGAGGAGGGCCCGGAGGGGTTGAGCTATGCCCTGCCCGTCGCCCCGGGCCAGCCGATGCAGCCGGATTTCTACGTCAAGCCGACCTTCGACGGGCGCGCGGCCTCGGCCGGCAATGGGTCGATGGTCGCCTTTGAGGCGCGCAGCCAGGCCCAGGTGCGCGCCCTCCATGCCGCGGCGCAGGCCGCCGGCGGGTCGGATGAGGGCGCGCCCGGCTTTCGCGCGGCCTATGGGGCCAATTTCTATGTGGGCTATCTGCGCGACCCGCAGGGCAACAAGATCGCGCTCTTTTCCTGCGATCCCGGCGAGCCCGGCCGCGACGGGTGAGGCGGGTGAAGGCGAGTGACGTGGGTCGCCTGGCCCGCCAGTCGCTCAAGACCCGACCGATGCCGACATGACGCTTGCAAGATCCCGGCGGCGCGCGTCTTCCCGGGTTTCTCCGCCGCGCGGGATGTGCCACCCTGGGCCGAGGAATTCCATGCCAGACAAGATCCAATTGGGAGGAGACGCCGATGAAACGCCTTTCGCTCGCCCTGGCCGCGCTGCTGCTGGCCGGGCCGGCCGCGGCCGAGATCCGCATTGCGCATATCTATGGCAAGACAGGGCCGTTCGAAGCCTATGCCAAGCAATCGCATGACGGGCTGATGCTGGGGCTGGAATATGCCACGCAGGGCACGATGGAGATCGATGGCGAGCCCATTGTGGTGATCGAGAAGGACACCCAGCTCAAGCCCGATCTGGGCAAGGCGCTGCTGGCCGAGGCTTACGGCGATGATGATGTGCATCTGGCGATCGGGCCGGTGAGCTCGGGCGTGGCGCTGGCCATGCTGCCGGTGGCCGAGGAATATGAGCGCCTCTTGATCGTCGAGCCGGCGGTGGCCGACAGCATCACCGGCGCGAACTGGAACCGCTATATCTTCCGCACCAGCCGCAACTCCAGCCAGGACGCGATCTCGAACGCCGTCGCTTTGGGCGGCGACGGGGTGACCGTGGCCACGCTTGCCCAGGACTATGCCTTCGGGCGCGACGGTGTGGCGGCCTTCAAGGAAGCGCTGGAGGCGACCGGCGCGGTGCTGGCGCATGAGGAATACGTGCCCACCGACACCACCGATTTCACCGCCGCGGCCGAGCGGATCTTCAACGCCATGGAGGGGGTTGAGGGCGAAAAGAAGCTCTTCATCATCTGGGCCGGCGGCGGCAATCCGATGGGCAAGATCAACGCCATGGATCCCAGCCGCTTTGGCATCGAGATCGCCACGGGCGGCAACATCCTGGCAGCCCTCACCGCCTATAAGGAACTGCCGGGCATGGAGGGGGCGACCTATTACTATTACGAGATCCCGCAAAACCCGGTGAATGACTGGCTGGTCAAAACGCATTTTGACCGTTTCGGCACCCCGCCCGATTTCTTCACCGCGGGCGGCATGGCCGCGGGCATCGCGATTGTCGAGGCGATCCGCAAGGCGGGCGGGGCCGATGACACCGAGGCGCTGATCGAGGCCATGGCGGGGATGGAGTGGCAGACCCCCAAGGGCCCGATGCGCTTTCGCCCCGAAGACCACCAGGCCATGCAGTCGATGTATCACTTCCGCACCGAGATCCAGGATGACAAGGATTACGGGGTGCCGGTGCTGGTGCGCGAGCTGAGCATGGACGACATGACCATCCCGATCCGCAACTGAGACCGATCGGGATGCCGATCTTGCAGACCGAAGCGCTGACCGTGCGCTTCGGCGGCCATGTCGCCGTCGATGCGGTGAGCTGCGGGTTTCAGGCCGGGCAGCTTACCGCCATTGTCGGGCCGAACGGGGCCGGCAAAACCACCTATTTCAACCTGATCTCGGGCCAGATCCCGGCCAGTTCCGGCCGGGTGCTGCTGCAGGGGGCCGAGATCACCCGCCTGTCGGTGGCCGAGCGTTGCGCGCGGGGGCTGGGCCGGGCCTTTCAGCTCACCAATCTTTTTGCCGGGCTTTCGGTTTTGGAAAATGTCCGGCTGGTGCTGCAGGGCAAGCAGCGCGCAGTCCGGCTGTTCTCGATGGCCGCGGCGGACCGTTCGCTGACCCAGGCGGCGCAGGCCGTGCTGGCCCGGGTGCGGATGGAGCCGCTGGCCGACCGCCCCGTCGCCGCGCTCAGCCATGGCGATCAGCGCAAGCTTGAGGTCGCGATGCTGATCGCGCTCGATCCGCTGGTCTATATGTTCGACGAACCAACCGCGGGGATGAGCGTCGATGAAGCGCCCGTGGTGCTCGACCTCATCGCGGGGCTGAAGGCGCAGAGCGACCGCACGATCCTGCTTGTCGAGCACAAGATGGACGTGATCCGCAGCCTTGCCGACCGCATCATCGTCTTGCACAACGGCGCGCTGGCCGCGGATGGCGAGCCGGCGGCGGTCATCGCCTCGGATGTGGTGCAGGAGGCCTATATGGGCCGGGCGCTTGAGGATGTCTGACCCGATCCTCAGCCTTGCCGATGTTCATACCGACATCGCGCAATACCGCATTCTGGAGGGGGTGGATCTCACCGTGCCGCGCGGGGCGGTCACCATGCTTTTGGGCCGCAACGGGGTGGGCAAGACGACCACGCTGCGCAGCATCATCGGCCATTGGCGCCCGCGCGCGGGGCGCATCACTTTTGAGGGGGCCGACATCACCCAGGCGCCCACGGCCGCCCGCGCCCGCGCCGGCATCGGCTATGTGCCCGAGGATATGGGCATTTTCACCGATTTGACGGTCGAGGAGAACATGATCCTGGCAGCGCTGAGCGCAGCACCCGATCCCGCACGGCTGGAGCGGATCTTTGCCGCCTTCCCCCCGCTCAAAACCTTCTGGCGGGCCAAGGCGGGCACCCTTTCGGGCGGGCAAAAGCAGATGCTGGCCATCGCCCGCGCCATGGCCGAGGAGCGGCGGCTGTACCTGATCGATGAGCCGACCAAGGGCCTTGCGCCCGCGATCATCGCCACCATGGCCGCAGCGATCCGGGCGTTGAAGGCCGAGGGCGCCACGATCCTGATGGTCGAGCAGAACCTCGCCGTGGCCCGTGCGCTGGGCGATCATGCCGCGGTGATGGAGGGCGGCCGCATCGTTTGGAGCGGGGCGATGGCCGGGCTTGCCGCCGATGCCGCCTTGCAGGAGCGGCTGATGGGCCTGAGCATGGAGGCCGCGCCATGAGACATGCCCCATGACCGCGGCCCCCGACCACCGCCCGACCTTTGCGCAGGTTGGCCTGGCCGAACGCCTCGATGCCGCGGCCCCCTTTGCGCTGATCCCGGTGCTTGTGGCGCTGGGGTTTCTGGCCATCGGATCGCCCTCCAGCTGGCTGACGCTCACCGTCTCGGGCCTGGCCATGGGCATGATGATCTTCATCATGGCCTCGGGGCTGACCCTGGTCTTCGGCCTCATGGATGTGATCAATTTCGGCCATGGGGCGTTCATCTCGGTGGGCGCTTTTGTTGGCATCTCGGTCCTGATCGGGCTGGGCGGCTGGACCGGGGCGCCCTCGCTCCTGCTCAACATCGCCGCGGTGCTGCTCGCGGTCGCGGCGGCCATGACGGTGACGGGCGCGCTTGGCTGGGGGTTCGAGCGGCTGATCGTGCGCCCGGTCTATGGCGCGCATCTCAAGCAGATCCTGGTCACGGTGGGCGGGCTGATCGTCATCGAACAGCTCATCCATGTGGTCTGGGGGCCCGAGGAGATCTTCCTCACCCGCCCCGAAACCCTGAAGGGCGCGTTCACCTTTGCCGGCGCCGCGATCGAGCGCTACCGGCTGCTCGCGGTGGCCATCGGGCTGGTGCTGTTCCTGGCCATGCGGCTGGTCCTGAAACGCACCAAGATCGGCCTCATAGTGCGCGCCGGGGTGCAGAACCCCGAGATGGTCGAGGCGCTGGGCTATCGGCTGCGCCTGGTCTTCATCGGGGTCTTTATCGCGGGCTCCGCACTGGCAGGGCTGGGCGGTGTGATGTGGGGGCTTTATCAGGAGGTGATCACCGCCGGGATGGGCGAGCAGATGATGATCCTGGTCTTCATCGTCGTCATCATCGGCGGGCTCGGCTCGGTCGAAGGGGCCTTTATCGGCGCGCTGCTGGTCGGGCTGATGCAGAACTACATCGCCTTTCTGGCGCCGACCCTGGCGCTCATCTCCAACATCGCCCTCATGACGGCGATCCTGATGTGGCGCCCGCAGGGGATGATGCCGGTGGTAAAGGCCAAATGAGCGGGCGGGCCAAGTGAAGGGATGGGCCAAGTGAGCGGGCGGGCCAAATGATGGGATGGTCATGAGGGCGATCCTGTCGGGCGATCTGCCGCGCTCTGTCCCGCTGGCGGTGCTGCTGGCGCTTATCTTTCTGGCGCTGGCGCTGGCGCCGTTCCTCTTTCCCGGCGTGCGGTCGCTGGAGACGGCGGCGCGGATCTGCATCTTCATCCTGCTGGTTGCCTCCTATGATCTGCTGCTGGGCTATACCGGCATCGTGAGCTTTGCCCACACGATGTTCTTTGGCCTCGGCGCCTATGGCGTGGCCCTGGCTTGCGTGCATCTGGGCCGGGGGGCCGAAGCGCTGGTTCTGGGCACAATTGCCGGCGCGCTGGCCGCGGCGGTGCTGGCGCTGGTGATCGGGCTTTTCTCGCTGCGGGTGCGGGCGATCTTCTTTGCCATGATCACGCTGGCGGTTGCCTCGGCTGTGGCGGTGCTGGTCAGCCAGATGTCCGGGCTGACGGGAGGCGAGGACGGGCTCAACTACAAGATCCCGCGCGAGCTGACCCCGGCCTTTCGGATGGGCGAGCTCTTCGGCGTGCGGATCAATGGAAGGGTGCTGAACTACTCCCTCGTCTTTGCCGCCTGTCTGCTGCTGTTCC
>JBCBKN010000247.1:0-7129 GCA_038521775.1 Pseudomonadota bacterium
CGCGAGCTTGGGCTGCGCGTGCTGCCGCCGGAGTGAGGGGTCGAAGGTGCTGCCGGGGGAATGAGGAGCGCTGCGCCTGCTGCCGGGGAGTGAGAAGGGCTACTGTTGCTGCCGCTCGATTGAGGGGCCACGGGAGTGAGAGGCTGCGATCCGGTATCTCGTCGGGGTCCAGTGCGCGTTCGCCTCGGGGCACCGGATGGGTATTGGCTCCGCTTCGGTTGTCCCCAGGGCACTGGTCAATTTCGAAGCCTGGGCCAATCATGCGGCACCGGCCAATCGCGAGATTTTGACCGACTACGACTCTGGCCAACCATGATGCTTGGAACAATCGCCAGACTTCGGCCGGTCGCGGGGCCCTGGCCAACCATGATGCGCGGCCATTCGCGCGGCGCGGGCCATTCGTGCGACGCGGGCCATTTTTGCGGTGTGGGCCAACCGCAAGCCTGAACCAATCATAAGGCGTGGGCCAGTCACGGGGCGGGGGTCGATCATGAGGCCTCGGCCGATCACGAGGCGTGGGACATTCGCGAGGTGCAGGCCGGTCACGAGGCGCGGGCCGGTCACAAGGCGGGGGCCAGTCACGAGGCGTGGGCCAGTCAAGGGGCGGGGGCCGATCACGAGGCGCGGGCCGATATCGCAGTACTGGCCCTCCGCGCCACACTGTCCACCCGCGTGGCCCTGTTGGTTTGAGCGACCCTGTCCACCTGCGCAACCCGGTGGATCAGCGAGGCCCTGTGCATCCGCGTGGCGTTGGCCCACTCACCCTGAACGGGTTTGGCGCGGCATGCAGCGCTTCGATCTGCGGCACGCGGCCAGAGCGGGAACCGGAAGGCCTGCCCCGTCGCCGACAAGCCTCTGTCAAAGGCACCAAGTCTACGTTCGCGACGTATTTCGCGACGTAAGGCCCGCGCTTTGCTTGCCGGTTTCGTGCCTGCCGAGTGTCAGCCGTGTGTCGGCGGAGTGTCAGCCGTGGCCTGCGGCCCGACCGATGGCGTCAGCGCAGCTGAGAGCGGATGTTGCTGACAGCCTGTTGCGAGCGATGTGACAGGGACTGGATCTCGCTGGCGATCACGGCAAACCCGCGGCCGGCCGGCCCGGCCCGCGCGGCTTCCACCGATGCGTTGACCGAGATCAGGTTGATCACGCTGTTGATGTCGTCGATCTCTGACACGGCCGAGGTGATCAGGGTGTGGTTGTTCTTGCCCGCCTCATCCTCGAATTGCGCAATGACGCTGGGGATATCCTGCATCACCTGGGTGACGGCGGGAAACAGCGACTCGACAAGCTGGACCAGGAGGTTACGGCAGGTGGCGGAGGTGACACTGTCGCGTTCTGCTTGTGAGACCGCGCTGCTCAGATCCGTCACGAAGCCGGTGAGAATGCGCAGGCATTTGGAGGACGAATCGCGAAGCCCCGACGGCATCTCTTGGTTCAGGCGGCTGAAACCGTCATCGAGCCCCTTGCCAAGGACATGTTTGGCTTGCTCCATCTCGGCCAGGATCTGACGAAGCACGTCGACCTCTTTCGAGATATGGTCTGCTTCGCCAAGCAAAGCCAGGCGCGCGACCGCCTCAAAACTCCGCGCGCGAACCCGCGTGATGTCGGCTTGAAACTCTTCCATCGTATTTCGCAAGGTCGCCACGCTGGCCTCCGCACTCAAGATCCCTCTCTGCGTGCTAGCGCGCCTCGGTTAAGAAAGACTTATAGGGCGCCTGAAGCGGACCTTGCGGGGCCTCCGATCCCTCGCCGCCCCGGCCCCGCGCCGCATGCTATCGCGAGGGCGAGGCAAGGCCTGACAGGTCGCGCAGCCCCACCGGGCCGCTGTCGCGCAGCACCGCGAAAAACGGGGCGCCGAAGGCGATGACGGCGCCAACCGTCAGACCCAGCGCATAGCCGCTTCCCAAAAAGACAAGAAGCATGCCGCCCGACATCTCCTTGGCCGCAGTGAACACGCCCAGGGCAAGCGCGAGCCCCCAGCTTGCACAGGAGATCCCGCCGATAAGCCCCAGTATCAGCCGGCGCGGGCGCGAGAGATCGCAAAAGCGTTTTTCCACCGACAGTTCGAGCAGCGGCAGGGCGATGGCGCCGATGGCCATGGCATTCACGGTCAGGAGCGCGACGACACAGAATTTTGCCAGCAGCTTCACCGAAAAGAGGCTGGGATCGAGCCCGGTGCGCATGGCAAACAGCACCAGGCCGCTGACCCAAAGCAGGGCAAGCGCAAGATAGACATGTTCATGAATGCGCCGCAGCTCGGACAGCCGACTGGGCAGGATCGGTCGCCCCAGGCCGCGCAGGAACCGGCTGTCGGCATAGATGCCAAGCCCCAGCCCGAGCGCCACACCCGCAAGATGCACCAGACGCACGGCGTCGAACGCGATAGTATCCACCGCAACACTCCCCAGCTGTGAACGCCCCCCCAGGCAGGGACAAGGTCTGCCGGCGATGTGGCAATTGTGCGGCAGCGTTGGCGCCTGTGCGGGTCGGATTGGGAGAGTTGATCCTTTCCAGCGTCCTAAACGGCATCGGGGCCGCAGATGGCCGGACGTCCCGGGCCGCCACAGATGTCTTAGCGTTGATCCCAATCGGCATTGGTGCCGCGCGTGTCGACATGCACGAAACTGGGATAGACGCCGATGCCGCCGCGAAACAGGCCCTCATTGCGCAGGGCGATCAGAATGCCCCGCCAGTCTTCGGGCGTGCCCGTGCTGGCAATGAAGTCGATGGCGGTGAAGCGCAGATGCTGGCTGCGCGTGGCACTGCCCAGGGCGGTGTTGTAGCGCTCGTTGCGATAGGAGGAAATCACCTCGATCTCGCAGGCGCAGCGGGCAAGGAAGGCCTCCAGAACCCGCAGGGTGGGCAGGATCCTCTCCCATGCTTCGAGCGGCGGATGGTCGTTCATCCCGTAGGTGGTGCGATAGAGCGAGGTCGAGCCCGCGCCCAGCACCGCGATGTCGCGCGCGGTGAAGCGGGTGATGCCCTCTTGGGCGAGATAGGCGTTGACCGCCTGGGCATAGGCCTCGGTCAGGCGCGGCGGGTGCCCGGCGGGTGGGTCGATGAGGTTGCGCAGCAGCACCTGCAGATGCGGGGGAAGCTGGTCGCGCTGCCAATAGACAAGCCCGCCGGCGAGCATGCCGCCCAGCACAAGCGCGACCAGGATGCGCCGCAGCACAGGACGCCAGCCCCCGGGGGCGCGCGGCGGTCGTCGGCGCGGCTGAGCGCGAACGCCGCATGCCCGCGGCCCAGGCCCGCTCTGGCCCGCTCAGGCCGTGTCGAGCGCTGCGAGCACCGCATCGCCCATCTGGGCGGTGGAGACAGGGGTGCCGCCTTCCGGGCCCATCAGATCGCCGGTGCGCGCGCCCCCCTCCAACACCTGCTGCACCGCCCGCTCAAGCCGGTCGGCCTCGCCGCCTGCATCGAAGGAATAGCGCAGCGCCATGGCAAAGCTGAGGATACATGCGATGGGGTTGGCCTTGCCCTGCCCGGCAATATCGGGGGCCGAGCCATGCACCGGCTCATACAGCGCCTTGGGCCGCCCGCCCGCCATCGGCGCGCCCAGGCTGGCCGAGGGCAGCATGCCCAGCGAGCCGGTCAGCATCGCCGCGGCATCCGACAGCATGTCGCCGAACAGGTTGTCGGTCAGGATCACGTCGAACTGCTTGGGCCAGCGCACCAGCTGCATGCCGCCCGCATCGGCCAGCATATGGGTGAGCTCGACATCCGGGTACTCGGCCTTGTGCACCTCTTCGACCACATCATGCCAGAGGATGCCCGCCTCCATCACATTGCGCTTTTCCATCGAGCAGACCTTGTTGGCCCGCCTACGTGCCAGCTCGAAGGCCGAGCGGGCGACCCGCGCGATCTCGGTCTCGGTATAGCGGTGGGTGTTGATGCCCACCCTCTCATTGCCCTCTTTGATGATCCCGCGCGGCTCGCCGAAATAAACGCCCGAGGTCAGCTCGCGGATGATGAGAATGTCGAGCCCGGCGACGATGTCGGGCTTGAGCGAGGAGAAATCGGCCAGCGCGTCAAAGCATTGCGCGGGGCGGAGATTGGCATAAAGGTCCATCTCCTTGCGCAGGCGCAAAAGCCCCCGCTCGGGCTTTACCGAGAAATCCAGATCGTCCCATTTCGGTCCGCCCACAGCGCCCAAAAGCACCGCATCGGCCGCCTGGGCCTTGGCCATGGTCGCATCGGTCAGCGGCGTGCCATGGGTGTCATAGGCGATGCCGCCGACCAGATCCTCCTCGATCGCAAAGGGCAGGCCGCGGGCCGAAAACCAGCCGATGATCTTGCGCACTTCGGCCATCACCTCCGGGCCGATGCCGTCGCCGGGCAGGATCAAAAGCGTGTTGGTCATCGGTCGGTCCCCCGTATGTCGCTGTTGGCGCCTGCCTAGGGCGGGCCTGCGGGAAAGGTCAAGCCCCCGGGGGAATGCCCCGCGCGCGTGCGGTGGCGCACAGCAGGCGCGTGCGCTGCACGCTATGCGTGTGAGGCCCGGGCCATGATCTGAAGGAGATCGCCATGCGGTGGGTTTTGCCGGTTTGTCTCACGCTGCTTGCCACGCCTTTGGCCGCGCAAGAGCGGTTGCCTCAGATGTGCCGGGAGCCCCAGCCCAGCACCTTTGTCGAGCCGGGGCTCCTGGGCTCGGTCGAGCGGTCCACCGACATCCTGGGTCAGCAGATCAAGGAGGTGGCCGAGGGCAAGATCGTCCCGCGCGCCTTCTTTCGGGAGAATGCCGAGAGGTTCGAGAATGATTACCAGGGCGTGCGCAGCGTGTTAGAGAGCATTCTGCAAGATATCTTTGGGCGCCCGCCCAGCCCGGCGGAATGGGCGCAGGCCCTGGATGCGATACGCGCGGTTTCGCTCTCCACTGCGCTGCCCTCAGACGCGGCGGTTCACACTGACCTGGAGCGGCCGTCTGGCGGGCCGGCCCGGATCGTTGTGCGCGCCAATCTCGAGCGGTTCCCAAATGATCGGCATGAGGCCGCCACGATCTTTCTTGCGAACACAATGATTGCGGTGCTGATCGCCATGGGCGAGGACCCGACCTGGGAGGAATCCGTCGCCATCTTTAATCGCTGGTATGAAGCCGCAAATGGCCCGATGTGCTGGTGAGCGCAGGATCTGCCGCGGCTCAGGGCATCCGGATATCGACCCAGACCAGCCGGTGGTCGGAGGAGGCTTTGGCCGAGGCCACCAGCTCGGCCCCCGGGCTGCCCGGCGCGGGCCAGAAGACGCCGCTGGCCATGAGGGTGAGCTCGGCCGAGGGCAGCACATAATCGACCCGCAGATTGCCCACCACATCATCGCGAAAATCGCCGGTGTCGAGGGCAGGGTCGCCGGCATGGCGTGTGTTCACCCCCTTGGTGGCCGCGACCGGCCCGCCGGGGCTGCTGGGCGCGGGGTCCTGCAGGGCGGGATGGGCGAGCAGGTCGCGGATCGCCGCATGCCGGCTGTCGCCATCCTCGGGGTCGGAATTGAGATCGCCGGCCAGGATAAAGGGCGCCTCGGCCCGCGGCGCCATTCGCCCCGCATCGTCGGGAAAGGCCATGCCCCCGGCATAAAGCGTCCAGAACCGGATCTCATCGGCATTGCGCCGGCCGTTCAGATCATGCTCGTCGTCGAAAACCGGCGGGGTGGGATGGCTGATGAAGAGATGCAGTGGCCCGCCCGGTGTGATCACCGGCAGATCCCAATGCGATTTGGAAGAGAGCCGCATGGCCGCCTGCGCCTCTGCCGAGGGGAAGGGCGCGCCATCCGCGCGCTTTGGCAGCAGCGCATCGGGGAAATCCGCCCAGCGCAGCAGGCGAAAGCTGCGCGCGCGCGCGGCATCGATGGGCAGGCGCGACAGCACCGCCATGCCGTACTGGCCCGGAAAGAACCCGAACCCGAACGCATCGGCCGGGCCGTCGGTCTTGCCATCGCCATCGAGGTCGAGCCCCGAGGGCGCGCCGGTGTTCACCGGGGCCGAGAAGGCATGCGGATAGGCCGCGCCGGCCGCTTCAAGCAACGCCTGGAACTCGGCCAGCGCCTCGCCCTCGCGGTCATAATCGACCTCATTGAGGATCAAGACATCGGGCTGCACCGCGGCGATCACCGCGATCACCCCGGCGATCTGGGCGTCCTTGCCCCGGGTCAGATCGCGCCACAGCACCCCGGCCCCGCGCCGCGACAGGGCTGCGTTGAACTGGGCGATGCGCAGCGCATCCTCGGCACGCGGCGGAACCTGCGCGCCTGCCGGTTCGACCCAGGAGGCGGCCGCCACCAGCAGCAGCGCCCAGAGCGCCCTCATCCGAAGGTGCGGGCCCGGCGCACCAGATAGCCGATCTTGCCCAGCGCCACGCCACGGATCAAGAAGGCCGCCGGCAGGAAGGACCACAGCGTCATGGTCCAGACCAGCGTGCGATAGCTGCTCAGCGCCGCAGGGTCGAACCAGCCCAGCCAGCGCGAGGCGAGCACGGTGAGCGTCAGCGGCAGGGTCAGCCCCAGAAGCAGGTAGAGAAATGCCCGGAAAAAGAGCCGTCGCTCGACGCTGCGCCCGGCCGAGGGCTTGAAGGTCGGCAGATTGACCCAGAGGTTGAACTTCTCGCGCCCTGGCGGCCAGCGGAGCAGCCACAGCACCAGCAACAGAAAGCCCGCGACAGCGCCGGCGATCGTCAGGCCAAGTGCCGCGGCGCGCTGCACCAGAAGGGCCAGATCGGGCGCATCGGGCCCCACGATCAGGATCGGCGCGAAATGGACCGGGCTGTAGGGAAAGTCGAGCGTGGCCACCAGCCTGTCGACAAAGGCAAGATAGTCGGGCCCGAACCCGGCGGCACCGGCATCGGCACGGCAGAGCAGCACAAGACCGGTCAGCACCGTGCCAAAGGCGATGAACCGTGCGCGGTTATAGGGCGGTGCGAAGCGAAAATCGATCAGGCCGGGATTGGCCGAGGCATATTCAAACAGCACCACCGCGCCGAAGACCGACCCGATGATCACCGACAGCTCGATCGCGCTGTCGTTCGGATCGGGCAGCATGAAGGCGGGCATGACGATCAGCGCCACAACCAGAACCGCGCGGTACAGCGCCCCCAAAAAGCGCCTCAGCCGCATGCCTTACCCGTCATTGCCGTCAATCCGCCCG
>JBCBKN010000248.1:0-7126 GCA_038521775.1 Pseudomonadota bacterium
CATCTCGCCTCCCCCCGAATTTGGATCTTTGCTGCGCCCCTGATGGCCTGCTAAGCCTGCCGGGTCAAGCCGCGGCCGGAGCGTCCGACCCGCCTGGGGCTGGCGATTGGCCGGCGGGCAGGCATGTAGGCCATCAGGGGCGCACACGGGCAGGAGGAGCGTTGCATGGAGATGGCGTTTCGCTGGCTGGTGCGGATCATGCTGGGGCTCGCGGTGCTTTTCGCCGCAGCCCTCGGGCTGGCCAGCTACCTCGTCGGCGGGTCGCTGCCCGATTATGCCGCCGAGCATCGTGTTCCGGACCTTGCCGAGCCGATGGAGATCCTGCGCGACCGCCATGCCGTGCCGCATATCATGGGTCAGACCGAGGCGGACAGTTTCTTCGGGTTGGGCTTTGTGCATGCCCAGGATCGGCTCTGGCAGATGGAGATCGCGCGGCGCACCGCCCAGGGGCGCCTGTCGGAGTATTTCGGCGAGCCGACCTTCAATATCGACCATCTGATGCGCGCGCTCGACCTCTACCGGCTCTCGGTCGCGGCGGTTGAGGATCAGACCCCGGAGGTTCAGGCGGCGCTGGAAGCCTATGCTGCCGGGGTGAATGCCTGGTTGGAGATCGTGGCGCGCGATGCGCTGGGGCGCGGGGCGCCGGAATTTTATCTGTTTTCGGACCGCATCGCGCCCTGGACGCCCGCCGACAGCATCGCGATCACCAAGCTGATGGCATTCCAGCTGACCGGACAGGCCGCCGAGGAAAGCCGGCGCGCCCGCATGGCGCTGGCGCTTCAGGCCATGCCCGAGCGGCTGCGCGACATTCTGCCCGACGCGCCGGGCCCGGCGCTGATCGAACTGCCGGAATTTGCCGCCCAGCCCGACCGGTTCGACGCGGCCCGAACCCCGCCACCCCATGCTGTCGCAGAACCGACCCGACCGGCGCCTGCATCCGCACAGGCACCGATGCTGCGGTCCGTTGCGGGCTTGCCCGAGGCCAGGATGCCCGCCCTGCCCGTTCTGCCGGCGCCCGTTCTGCCGGCGCCCGCCCTGCAAGCATCCACCCTGCCGGGGCACGTCCCGCTGGCACCCTTTCTACCCGCGCCCGGCCTGGGCGGGGCCTCCAACGCCTTTGCGGCCGACGCCACCCGCACGGCAACTGGGATCCCCGTGCTCGCGACCGACCCGCATCTGGGGCTCAGCGCGCCCAGCATCTGGTATCTCGCCCGGCTGGCCTTTCCCGATGGCGGCGTGATCGGGGGCAGCATTCCCGGCATCCCGGCGATTGCGATCGGGCGCAATGCGGAGTTCGGCTGGGGCCTGACCACCGCCTATGTCGATGATCAGGACCTGTATGTGGAGCGGCTGGATCCCCAGGATCCCGCGCAATACCTGACCGTCGACGGCTACATGCCCTTCGTGACCCGCGACGTGCTGATCGAGGTAGCGGGCGAGGTGGCCCGTCCGGTGCGCCTGCGCTGGACCCAGTCGGGGCGGCCTGTGCTGCCGGGCTGGTATCTGGAGGCCGAAGAGCTGGCCGGCGAGGGTCATGTCATCTCGCTTGCCTGGACCGCGCTCTCCGCCCCCGATCGCAGCATTGAAAGCCTGTTGCGTCTGATGCGGGCCCGCTCGATCGCCGAGGCCATTCCGATCCTGGAACTGACCACGGCACCGTCGCAAAACGTCGTCATGGCCGATCGCGAGACGGTGGCCTTGCAGGTTGCCGGCGTCGCACCGCTGCGCCAGATCGCCCACACCACCCGTGGCCGCGTGCCGGCGCCGGGCTGGCTGGCGGCCAATGAATGGCGCGGCCGGGTGCCCTTTGCGCAGATGCCGCGGGTGGTTGGCCCAAAGGGCGGGGTGATCCTCAACACCAACAACCGCACCAGCGACGCGCCGTTTCCGCGCCATGTATCCTACCATTGGGGCGACAGCCTGCGCATTCTGCGCGCCCGGCGCCTGCTTGAGACGCGCGAATTCCACAGCCGCGACAGTTTCGTCGAAATCCAGACCGACATCGTGTCGGAGGCCGCGCGCATCCTGCTGCCGCTGATGATGCGCGACCTTTACTGGACCGACCAGCCGCTTGCGCCGGGCGAGGCCGCACAGTTTCGCCAGCGTGCCCTGACCCGGCTGGCCGAATGGAACGGCGAGATGGATGCGCTTTCGCCCGAGCCGCTGATCTATGCGGCCTGGGCCCGCGCGCTGCAGCGCCGCCTGGCCTTTGACGAGCTTGGCCCAAGTTTCGCCCTGGCCGCGCGGGTCGAGCCGGTGTTTCTGGAGCGGGTGCTGCGCGATGTCGACGGGGCCGGCATCTGGTGCGACATCACCAAGACGACCGAGGTTGAGAGCTGCTCGGATGTCGCGCGGCTGGCGCTCGACGATGCGCTCTCCGAGCTGAGCGAGGCCCAGGGCAGCAATCTCGACAGCTGGCGCTGGGGCGCGGCGCATGTTGCCCTTCAGACCCATCAGGTGCTGGGCCAGACCTTCCCGCTCTCGCTCTTTGTCAATATCGAGCTTCCCACCCCGGGCGGCGATCATACGCTGATGCGCGGGCAGCTGCGTGGGGTGGGCGACACGCCCTATGCCAATGTGCACGCCTCGGGCTTTCGGGCGGTCTATGATTTTTCCGACCCCAATGGCTCGGTCTTCATCATTGCCACCGGCCAGTCAGGGCATCCGTTTTCACGCCATTACGACGATCTGGCCGGGCTCTGGCAACGCGGCGAGTACATCCGCATGACGCTCGATCTTGAGGCGGCGCGGGCCGGTGCGATCGGCATTACGCTGCTGCGGCCTGGCGGTTAGGTCGCGAGACGGGTCCTGCTGGCCAGCGCCGCCCTAATCCTGGGCCGGCAGTGCCTGCTCGGCAATGCCGGGGGCAAACCGGAACTCCGCCCCCGCCGGCAATTCAGCCGCAAACCCCGTCAGCAGCCCGGCAAGGCGCGGCACATCGGCCGGATCGATGGCCAGGAACACCACCTTATCGTCGCTGGCCCCGGCAAACCGCACCGCCTGCGTGCCGTCGGGCAGGGTCTGCGGCGTCAGCGCCAGAACGCCAAGCCGCACCCAGGCCGGATCCATCGCCTCACCGAGCCAATTCTCATAGATCATCGCGACCTCAACGCCATGCCGCTCGGCCAACGGGGCGGCCCAGCCCGGCGGCGGGCTCGCGCGGCGAATGCCCAGCGCCTCGGCCGAGGCAAGCCCCCACAGATCGAGCACATAGGCGGGGTTGCGCCAGACCACCCGGCCCAGATCATTGACCGCGACCGGCGCCTTCAACACATCCTGCGCAAACCGCGCCATCTGGCTGTGCTGAAGGTGGATGGTCCGGGCCGCAAGCGGGCCATAGCTGATGATCGAGCCGGAGTAATAGAGCATGCCGGCGATCATGAGGAGCACGGCACCTGCGCGCGAGCCCGAGCCTGCCGCACCCGGCCGGGCCATCAGCGGGCCCAAAAGCAGGATCGAAAGACCGACCATCCAACCCACCGCATAAACCTCATAGCGGTACAGCTCGCCCACCCGGCCCATGATCAGATGCGCCACGCCCACCGCGACAAGCGAAATCCAGATCCAGACCAGCGGGCGCCGGCGCAGCGGCGCGATGGCAAGCCCGGCAAGGGTCCAAAGGCAGGCCAGGCCCAGCATCACCCCGCCGATGACATGGCCAAGATTGTGCAGGAACAAAAGCAGGCGCAGAAACAGCGGCCGATCCTCGAACATGCCGCCGCCGCCCGCGAATTTCGTCTGCAGCGAGTTTGGCACGGGGTCGAGCCCCAGCGTGGTGAGAAACCAGCCAAAGCCTGCCAGCGGCGCCAGGGCCGCCGCCCCGGCAAGAACCGCCACGGCCGGGCGACCGTTGAACAGGAGAATGGCGCAGGCCATGCCCGAGACGCCCACATTCTCAACCCGCAGCATCGGGCCGATCACGATGCCGGCGATCAGAAGCCAGCTCAGCCGGCCTTGCTGCACGAACACCGCCAGCCCATAAAGCACCGCCATGGTCGCGGCGATCTGCAGCGCATGCTCCATGCCCACAAAGCCGATGCCGCCCAGATGCAGGGCCAGCGGCCCGAAGGCGGCGAGCAGGATGGCCGTGAGCAGCGTGCGCGGCCCGCGCGGCACCGCCCGGCCGACAAACGCCCCCCAGAGCGCCGAGGCGGCGGTCACGCCGACAAGGTTCCACAGAACCGGCAGATAGCGTTGCAAATCGCTGCCGGCAAAGGGCGTGAGCAGCAGGGGGTAAAGGAGCGAGGAGGCCGCCGAGGCGGGTTCGCCCGGATTGACGCCATAGCCGCCGCGGGCGATTTCGGTTGCCATGGCGAGGTGGATATAGACGTCGTCGAGCATATGCTCGAAGCTTCCGACCTGGCGCAGCGAGAGCGCCTGCAGCAGCAGGTAGAACCCGACGCCCGACAGGACCGACAGCGCGATGCCCTGCCGCCAGACCGGCGAGGGTTCGCCCGACGGGTCAGTCATGTCGGCCGCGCCCATCGACTGGAACGCATGCGGGATACTTGCCGAAGGAGCAATATGTGCCCGGGCCGGTCATCGCACAGCGGTAACGGTCACGTCGCCGCAGCCGGCCCGACCGGGAGTTTCTGCGTCAAGGATCATGGGCCCGAACCCGCTGAACCACCCGCTGAACCACCGCTGCACCACCCACTGCGCCGCTCATTGGATGGCCGCAGCCAATGCGGTGCGCCATCTGCGCAGAACGCACCGCACCCGCACATTGCGCCCAACTGACTGCTCCCAACTCACTGCGCCCAAATCATTGCTCCCAACCCACTGCGTTCAATTCAGGGCGCTCAATTCCCAGCGTTCAACTCCCAGCGTTCAAGTCTCTGGGCCCATCTCACTGTGCGGCCGTCGATGCCTCGGGGGCAGGCCGCGACCGAAGCCGCCGCTGCGCCTCTGAACGCAAGGCCGATGCCGCCTCGGTGTCGCCCAGGGTCTCCTCAACCACAGCCGCGGCAAAGAGCGCCTCGCTCGACCGGGCGGCATCGCGAATGAACCGCCGGGCCACCCGCCGGGCCTGTTCCGGCTCGCCGCGTTTGATCAGCGCCAGGCCGCGGCGCACCACGAGATCGGCTGTCAGGGGCCGTCCGGTGCGCTCGCGGTCCTGCGCATCGGCGGCCGCATCGGGCACCGCGTCGTCCTGTGCCGGGCTTGGACCGGCCTCCGATCCGGGCTTGCGGGCCAGGAGCGAGCGCGCCGCCGCCGATGCGACATGCAGGCGATCACCAAGCTGGCTGTCCTGCGGACGCGTCTCGAGCCAGCTCTTGCGCAGCCGGGCCGCGGCCTCCTTGCGCTCCTGCCCGTCGAGGATGCGCAGGATCTGGCGCAACACGGGCTCACGCGTGATCGCTCCGGGCTCGAGAAGTTCGAGAAGATCGGCCGCCGCGGCCATCTCCTCCTCAGCCACCAGCCAGCGCGCACACCGCCACAGCCGGTTAAAGCCCAGCGCATTGGCCGCCCGCAGGCGCGCGCTGGCCAGTGCGGCCCCCTCGGCCCCATCGAGCCAGGCCCAAACCCACAGCCGCAGCGGGGTGTGGGTTGCCGAGATCGTCTGCGCAACGCCTTCCAGCATGGGCTGTTCGAGATGCGCGCGGGCCGACACCGCATTGCCCTGACGCATCATCATCACCGCCGCCAGGCTGTGAAACTCGATCGATGCCACGCTCAACGGATCCTCAAAGGCGCGGTAGAGCCTGCTGGCCTCGGCATAATCATGCGCGCCCATTGCATTCACAAAGCGGCTGATCAGGTCGATTTCCTCGGCAAATCCGTCTTCGACATTGTTGGTGTAGGTGCGCTCGACCCG
Organism: Pseudomonadota bacterium; assembly: GCA_038521775.1. Taxonomy (GTDB): domain Bacteria; phylum Pseudomonadota; class Alphaproteobacteria; order Rhodobacterales; family Rhodobacteraceae; genus J013. The sequence continues at coordinate 5,819 of JBCBKN010000248.1, forward strand.
GGTCATGATCTGGCGGATGAAGGGTTCGGCCACATGGATCAGATCGTCGCGCCAGACCGCATTGTTGCGGGTCAGCATCACGCTTTCAAAGCTCGGGAAATAGTCGATCGACGGGTCTTCCTCCACCAGCCGTCCGGCCACGGCGCGCAGCACCGATTTGGAGTACATGTTGGCCACGATCACATCATCGGCGGTGAAGGTCCGGGTCAGCACCACCGGCGAGGTGGTCAGCAGAAACTGCGGCCCTGCGCGATCGCCGCGGATCAGGGCCAGCGTTTCGCGCATGAAGCTGTAGCACTGGTCATAATCCAGCCGCTCGAACAGATACCGCCCCTTGTGGCGGATCATCCAGCGATTGGGCGTCTCGACGATGTAGCGCCCGCCGACACTGTCGAACCAGGCCTCGATCAGACCCAGCGTGATGATCACCAGATCGGCCGAAAAGAGCCTGCGATAGATCGCGTAGACCTCGGCCCGCCGGGCCAGCGCCTGGGCAAGGTCGGAGGGCTCATCGGCATGCAGCTGGGTGTCGACGACCCGCCCATCCTTGAGGCGGAAAAAGCACAGCTCCGCATCCGCTTCGGTCATCACATCATCGCGGTCATAGATCGCCCGCGCCCAGGACACCGCCTCAAGCACCGAGGCGGGGGTGTATTTGTTGAGCGAGCCGCTGGACAGCTCGGTCCCCGTGGTCGCGCTGAGCATCTGATAGCCGCGGTCGCCCAGATAGCGTTCGACATTCGTGGCAAAGCACGAGCCGATGACGAACACCCCGGTGTCGCGGTCGAATGAAAAGCTGGGGCGCAGGGCGGGCCAGCATTCCGGCTCCATCCGGTTGCCCGGCTCGCCGCGCTTGACCAGCCGCGATTCAGCGTTGGCCTTGGCGGTCCGTGAGACCTCTTCGTAAGGGATCCGCTCGCCCATCGCTCTGTCCTCTTTTGCTCTGCGCGGCAGCATAGCGCCCTATTGCCATCTGTCCACGCATGGCGCCGATCATAGACCGCGCCGCGCTTTGCGTAACGCGCCTGCCCGCCGCCACGCGTGACGGGTCAGGCAAACTCGATGATCACCGCATCGACGGCGAGGCTTTCGCCCGGTGCGGCGTTAATCTTGCTGACCGTCCCACGACGCTCGGCGCGCAGGATGTTTTCCATCTTCATGGCCTCGACCGTGGCCAGGACCTGCCCCTCCTCAACCGCCTGGCCTTCCTCGACCGCGATGGAGACCACCAGACCGGGCATCGGGCAAAGCAGCATCTTGGAGGTGTCGGGCGGGATCTTCACCGGCATCAGCGCGGCAAGCTCGGCC
>JBCBKN010000249.1:0-7105 GCA_038521775.1 Pseudomonadota bacterium
GGCCGGCACCCTGCCGGCCCGGGTCGAGGATCTGCGCGAGCTGCCCGGCGCCGGCCTGTCGGCTTGGCTGGAGGGGCGGGAGATCAGGCTTGGCCGGGCCAATTGGTGCGCCGGCGAACCGCCCGATCCCAGCTTGTCCGGCGACGGGCCGACCCCGGTCGCGGATATGCGGGCCCAGACCCGACAGGCGCAGGCCCGACAGGCGCAGACCCGACAGGCGCTGGCGACATGGCCTGCGGATTTCCGGACAGATGATCCCATCTGCTACGGGGTGGGCCCGCAATCGGGTGCGCATCCGACGGGACATCCGACTGGACATCCGGCTGGGCAATGCCCTGGCCAGTGTTTTGGCCACTGCGCTGATCAATGCCTCGGGCACTGCACCTGCCAAAGCGTGGGGCAATCGCACCCGGCCGCGGACAGGCCATTCGAAAACCCCTCGGACGGGGCCTCCGAGGTCTGGCTCGGCGGCGCGGGTCTGCGGGCGCGCTTTCGCCTCTCCGATGCGCTCAAACCCGATGCGGCGGCCAGCGTGGCGGCGCTCAGGGCCCGTGGCCTGCCGGTTGCGCTTTTGTCGGGCGATGCGCCGGCGGTCGTCGCCGCATGCGCCGCCCAGGCCGGGATCGAGGATTGGCAGGCCGGGCTCACCCCGGCCGACAAGGCCCGGGCGCTCGCCGCGCTGGCCGCGACCGGCCGCCGCGTCTGCATGGTGGGCGACGGCATCAACGATGCTCTGGCGCTGGCCGCCGCCCATGTCTCCGTCGCCCCGGCCTCGGGCACCGACATCGCCCGCGCGGCCGCCGATCTCGTCATCCCCGCGGATCGGCTCGCGCCGCTCTTGACGGCCTGCACCGAGGCCGGCCGCGCCCGCCGCCGCGCGCTTGAAAATTTCGGCATCGCGGCCCTCTACAACCTCATCGCAATCCCCGTTGCGGTGGCCGGGCTGGTCTCGCCACTGGTTGCCGCCCTGGCCATGTCGGGCTCCTCCATCCTGGTGACGCTGAACGCGCTGCGGCGGGGCGGTGGGAGATGACCGCGCTGGCCTGGCTCATCCCGGTCTCGCTGGGGCTCGGACTTGCCGGCCTCGCGGCCTTTCTCTGGTCGCTGCGCGCGGGGCAGTTTCGCGACATCGAGGGCGATGCGGCCCGCATCCTTCTGCCCGACGATCCCGACCCCAACCTGGCATCGCCACCCCCTCCTGCCATGCCGGAGCGCGCGCCCGAACCTGCGCTGCACCGGCCCGATGTCACATCCCAGGCCCGCCTCACCGCGTCGCGCTGATGCAGGATGCGAGGGCGCTCGCCCCAAGGCGGCGCCCGAGGCGATCGCGTGACCGGGCCGAAGGTCCGGTCTCCTTTTGATAGCCGCGCCTTGGGGGCGCTCACGACATGCCCGCCGGGCCTTAGGGGTCGACCGCGCCCTCGAACCCCTCCACCCGGCGCAGCCGGAACAGCGTGCGGCCCGCCAGCCGGTCGAGCGGCACCTCCACATCCAGGTGATCGCCCGCCGCGTCGATCTCGAAGACTGCCTCCAGCGAAACCTCCTCGGCCACATAGCGCTCGGTCCGGAAACTGCCCGGCGCGGCCTGGGTGGCAAGCCGCTCCAGCGGTGCGTCACCGACCATCAGCGCGCCGTCAAACTCCACCGAGCGCAGGCTCGCGCCGCTGAAATCCACGTCGAGCAGCACCGCACCGCCGAAATCGGCCGCATCCAGCGCCGCCCCGGCAAAGGAGACATCGGCCAGAAACGCCGCCCGGAAGCGAGCGAAATAGGCCGAGGCCCCGTCAAAGCGCACCTCCTGCAGGAAGGCGTTGGAAAACTCCGCCCCGATCGGGTGGGAGGGCAGCGCAAAGGGCATCGGCCCCATCGGCGGCGGCACATCGCGGCCCGGAACCGCGGCAAAGCTGCTGCGCCGCAGGATGCTGCCGGCAAAGCGCGCGCCATAAAGGGTGGCGCCGCCGAAATCGGCCTCGATCAGCGTGAGGCCCGAGAACTGCGCCTGCGACAGGGTCAGATAGCGAAAGCTGGTCTGGAAGATCTCGGCCTTGCGGATCTCGGCAAAGGAGAGGTCCGCCCCGCGCATGGCAAGCCAGCTCAGATCGCGCAGCCCATTGTTGTAAAGTGCTGCGATCAGCAATCCCCGCTCGGGGCTCACCGGCTGCGCCATCAGCCGCGGCCGCCCGTCGCCCGGCGGCTGTGCGCCGACCGCGGCGGCAAATTGCGGCAGATCCGGGCGCAACGTTGCCGCCTCGACCATCGCCGCACGGTGATCGCGGGTCGCATCGGCCACGGCCAGATAGCGATAGGGCCGCACGGTCAGGCTGGCCAGCACCATGCGCTCGACCAGCCCGGGCGAGATCTGGGTGGCAAGCGCATAGGGCGGCTCCTCGCCCTCCGCGCTCAACGCTGCCGTTTCGGCGGCCAGATCCTGGGCGATGGCGGCGATCTGGGGCAGCACCCCGGCGCTGCGCTGGGCTTCGCTCAGCTCGATCGAAGCGGCAATCCAGCCCGTCTGCTCCTCCAACAGCGCATTCTGCTCATGCAGCCGCAGCGCCTGCTCGCCGATCAGCTCGTTCTGGCGGAAAAGCAACGTCGTCCCGGCCAGCGCGGCCAGCGCTGCGACCAGCGCGGTCAGCGCCCCGATCATCCAGCGCCGGCCCGAGACCACCGTGTAGCGCGCCAGCACCGCCTCGGTCAGATCGCGCCCGGCCACCACCATGCCGTCCTCGTCGCGCCGCACCGCCGAGCGGGCGAAATCGGCAATCGGGGCGGAGAGCCGCGAGATCTCGGTGTCGGTCACATCAAACAGCCAGGCCAGCAGCCGGCGGCGAAAGACCACCGCCAGCAGCGCCACGGCGCCGATCAGAAAGGCCGCGATCAGAAAGGCGGTCAGCACCAGCGACAGGCGCACGAACAAGAAGCCCTGGCCCGAAAAGGCCAGGAACATCCCAAGGCCCAGGCCGACGCCAAAAAGAAAGATGCCATAGCCCGAGGCAAAGAGCGCCCGCACCGACGCGCCGGAGGTTGAACGCTTGACCTCGCCGCCGCTCTGCGCCGTCACCCTCTGCGCCGTCTCCCTCTGCGCGGTCTGGCCTCGTCTGCCCATCTGCCCCGGCTCACCCCCTGCATGCCGGGCGCAGGATGGGCCAAGCCGCGCCTGCCGGCAAGGTGGCGCATTTTCCCTGCCCCGCCCGGCACGCTCTGTTAGACTGCGCGCGCAGGGGGAATCGCAGCGCCAGACCTGGGAGGGCCCGCATGACCGTCTCTCACTTCACCCGCATCATGGCCTTTGGCATGGGCATGCTTGTCTCATCCGCGCCGCTCCTGGCGCAGGAGGATGCGCAACTTCCCGTCCCCGACCGTCGGGTGATTGCGGTGCCCGACACCGATTTCTGGGGCGGGGATCTGCGCGCGATCTACGACACCGAGATTGCGCTGTGCGAGCGGGCCTGTCTGGGCGAGGCGGCCTGCACCGCCTTTACCTTCAACGGCCGTGCCGATGCCTGTTTCCTCAAATCGGGCTTTGACCGGATCGAGCCCTATGAAGGCGCGCTCTCGGCCATTCTGGTGCCGACCCCGCCGGCGGTCATCGACCGGGCACTGCGCCGGGCGTCGGCCCTTGCCTTCCTGCCCGAAGGCTGGCTGGCCGCCGCGGGCGATCAGGCGCTGGCGCTGGGGCGGGAGACGGCGCTGCCCGTGTCCTCGGCCGAGGCCATCGGCGATCTGCCCGACGATCCCACCCAGGGGCTCAACGACCTGGCGACGCTGGCGCGGCTTGCCGCCCGGGTGAACCGTTCGGACGCGGCGGCCGACTGGCTGGCCTATGGCCGGCTCGCGCTCTCCATCCGCGGCACCGACAGTGCCAAACGCCGCATGCGCCGCCGCGCGACCTCGGCCCTGATCAACGCCATCCTGCGCGCCGAGGATGCTTATGTGCATGGCGCCGCCCTTCTGGGCCTGGCCGAGATGCTGGAAAAACGCGGCTTTGCCAAGCTCTCCATCCCCGCGCTGCGGCTGGCCGTCGCCGCCGATCCCCGCCCGCTGAGCGAGGAGGCGCTGGAGCGTGCGCTGCGCCTCTATGGCTTTCGCGTGACCAGCACCGATGTGCAATCCGACGCCGCCGCGCCGCGCATCTGCATCTCGTTTTCGGAGGATCTCGCCGAGGCCGGCATCGATTATGCCGCCTATCTGCGGCTGGGCGGCGCGGATCTGCCCGTCACCGCCGATGGCAGCCAGCTTTGCATCGACGGGGTGGTGCATGGCCAGACCTACACCGTGGTGCTGCGCGCCGGCCTGCCCTCGGCCAGCGGCGAGAGCCTCGACGACCCGGTCGAGCTTTCGCTTTACGTGCGTGACCGCAGCCCGGCCCTGCGCTTTACCGGGCGCGACTATATCCTGGCCCGCACCCCGGATGCGTCGATCCCCATCGTCACGGTCAACCTGGCCGAGATTGACCTGCAGATCCACCGCGTGGGCACCCGCAACCTCATGCCGATCCTGCAAAGCGGCACGCTGGGCGCAGCGCTCAACAGCTATGATGTCGGGCGCATTGCCGAGCAGCTGGGCGCGGCGGTCTGGACCGGCACGGCCGAGGTCGCGGCCAGCCTGGGCCAGGGGGTCAATGCGGATGTGACCACCGCCCTGCCGATCGGCGAGGCGCTGGCCGCCTTCGAGCCCGGGGTTTACGTGATGACCGCGCGCATCCCCGGCGACACCGAGCTGTGGCGCGACGCGGCCACGCAATGGTTCGTGGTCACCGATCTTGGGCTGGCCACGGTAAAGGGCAGCGACGGGCTGCATGTGATGGTCCGCGGCCTGGGCAATGCCGCGGCGCGCGACGGTGTGGTGCTGACCCTGATTGCCCAGAACAATGAGGTGCTGGGCACAGCGACCACCGATGCGCGCGGCTATGCGCGCTTTGCGCCGGGGCTGACCCGCGGGGTGGGCGGCATGCAGCCCGCGCTGCTGACCGCCGAGGATGCGGCGGGCGATTTCGTCTTCCTCGACCTTGCCGATGCCGCGATGGATCTGTCGGACCGGGGGGTGGAGGGGCGCGCCGCGCCGCCGCCGGTCGATGTGTTTGTCGCCACCGAGCGGGGGATCTACCGCCCTGGCGAGACGGTGCATGCGACCGTTCTGGCCCGCGACGGGCTGGCCCGCGCGGTGACCGGCCTGCCGCTGACCGCGATCATCCGCCGCCCCGACGGGGTCGAGCATGCGCGGCTGGTGCTGCCCGATACCGGGGCGGGCGGGCGCAGCCTGGCCCTCACGCTGCCAGCTGCGGCCCTGCGCGGCGGCTGGCAGATCGCCCTTCATGCCGACCCCAAGGCCCCGCCCCTGGCCAGGACCAGCGTGCTGGTCGAGGATTTCATCCCCGAGCGCATCGATTTCGACCTCGCCCTGGCCGAGGGTCCGGTCTCGCTCGACAGCCTGCCGCCGCTGGGCATCGAGGCGCGCTATCTCTATGGCGCCCCGGGCGCGGATCTGAGCATCGAGGGCGAGGTCACGCTGAGCGGCACCCGCGATCTGCCCGGCTGGACCGGTGTGCTGTTCGGGCTGGAGGATGAAGCGGTCTATCCGGTCTCCGAACCGATCGGCCCGGCCCGCACCGGGCCCGAAGGCCGCGCCGAGCTCACGCTCGCTGCACCGCAGCCGCCCGAGGTCACGCGGCCCTTCGAGCTTACCGCCACGGTTCGGCTCGCCGAGGGCTCGGCCCGGCCGGTTGAGCGCAGCCTCACCCGCCCCGTGACGCCGCGCGGCGCGACCCTGGGCATCCGGCCGCTTTTTGAGGAGAGCGTCGAGGAGGGCGGGCTGGCCCGGTTCGAGGTTCTGGCGGTGGGGCCCGACCTGTCATCCATCGACATGCCGCGCCTGGGCTGGACGCTCAGCCGCGTGCAGACCCGCTGGCAATGGTACCAGACCGACGGGCAGTGGCGGTTCGAGCCGATCACCCGGCGCACCCGCATCGCCAGCGGCGAGACGGCCGTGACCGCCGCTGCGCCCGCGCTGATCGAGGCGCCGGTGGAGTGGGGGCGTTATGAGCTGCGGCTGGTCAGCCTGGAAGACGGCGCCGTGCAGGCCAGCACCAGCTTTACCGCCGGCTGGTACGCGCCCGTGGCCGGCACCGACACGCCCGACCGGCTGACCGTGGGGCTCGATGCGGCCCGGTACGCCCCGGGCGACACCGCCCGTCTGCGGGTCGAGGCCGAGGAGCCCGGCACCCTCGTTGTCACCGTCCTCTCCGACCGGCTGGTCGATTTTCAGGCGGTCGAGGTGCCGGCCGGCGAGACCACAATCGAGCTTCCGGTCACCGAGGGCTGGCATCCCGGCGCCTATGTCGCGGCGAGCCTGATCCGCCCGCTCGACGCGCCGGCCGGGCGCAATCCCGACCGCGCCATCGGCATTGCCTGGGCCGGGCTCGACCCCGGCGAGGCCGCACTCGCGGCACGCTTTGACATGCCGGCCGAGGCCGCGCCCCGCGCCCCGATGGAGGCGGTGCTGCGCGTGGCCGCGCCCGGGGGCCAGACCGTCTGGGCGACCATCGCGGCCGTCGATGTGGGTATTCTCAACATCACCGGGCATACCGCGCCCGACCCTTCGGCGCATTTTTTCGGCCAGCGCAAGCTGGGGGTGGAGCTGCGCGACCTTTATGGCCGGCTGATCGACGGGCTTGCCGGCGATCCGGGGCGACTGCGCTCGGGCGGCGATGGCGATCTCGACCGCACCCGCGCCGCGCCCCCGGTCGACGCGCTCGTCGCCTTCTTTTCCGGGCCGATCCGGGTTCGGGCCGACGGCACCGCCCGGGCGGTGTTCGACCTGCCCGATTTCAACGGCACCGTAAAACTGATGGCCGTGGTCTGGTCGGAGACCGGGCTGGGCCAGGCCGAGGCCGATATTCTGGTGCGCGATCCGGTGGTCATCACCACCTCCTCGGCGCGCTATCTCGCACCGGGCGACCGCTCGGTGCTGCGGGTCGATCTCGCGCATGCCAAGGGACCCTCCGGCGAGATGGATCTGGCCATCAGTGCCGATCCGGCGCTGTCGCTGCCCCCCGGCCTTTCGGGCACCGTGCCCTTGGGCCGGCTGGCCCGGGCCGAGCTTGAGA
>JBCBKN010000250.1:0-7095 GCA_038521775.1 Pseudomonadota bacterium
CGCCGAGGCCGAGCCGCCGGACGCGATGGTGATCGATCTTGTGCTTGGCGATCAGGGCGATGGGCGCAGGCTCGTCTCGGCCCTTCGCGCACGCCCCGAAACCCGGCAAACCGCACTCATCTTCGCTGCGGATGCGGCGAGTGCCGAGCTTGCCGCCCAGGCGCTCGATCTGGGCGCCAACGATTCCATTCAGCGCCCATTTCTGCAGGGCGAGCTGGTGACCCGGCTGCGCTCGCAGCTCAAGCGCAAGGAGCTGTCAGATCGGTTGCGCGCGAGCGTTCGGCAAGGTCTGATGCTGGCGCTGATCGACCCGCTGACCGGGCTTTTCAACCGCCGCTACACGGAACGCCATCTCGATGTGCTGATGGCCAAATCCACCGATCCCATGCACCGGCTGGCCGTGCTGATGATCGACCTCGACAAGTTCAAGAACATCAATGACCGCCATGGTCATGGGACCGGCGATGCGGTGCTGCGCGAGTTTGCCCGGAGGCTTCGCGCCAACACCCGCGGCATCGACCTGGTCGCACGGTTGGGGGGAGAGGAGTTCCTGGTCGCGATGCCCGAGGTTGACGACGATTATGTGGTGACCGTGGCCGAGCGCATACGGGCGAGCGTCGAGACCCCGGCCTTCGAGGTTGAGGGTCTTGCGCATGAGCTCGCGGTTACCGTCAGCATCGGCGCAAGTCTGGCGCTGGGCGGGGAGCTGACGGCTGCGGATCTGCTGCGTCGCGCGGATGCGGCGCTTTACGCCTCCAAGCGCGGCGGGCGCAACCGGGTCACGCTTGACGCCGCCGCCTAGCGCTGCTGCCCATGGCTGCCACCCGACGCTGATCCCAGACGTTGTTCCCCGACGCTAATCCCCAACACCGCTGCCCGACGCTGTTGTTTGATGCAGCTAACTGACACTGCCACTTGGCACGACGCCCGGTCCGATGGGCGCCCTCAAGCACTGCGTCACGTTTGACTTGCGCGGCTTAAGGCCTCCGAGAACCTGACCGGCGCGCCCGCCAACAGTATTCCCGGCGGCGGCGTGAGGTGCGCAGGAACAGTGCTCTTGCAGGAACAGCGCCATCGCGGTGTGAAACGCGAAACAGGGCGCAGGCTGCGCGGTCCGCGCCGCGCAATTGTCACCACCGCGCGCAGGGCATCACCGAGCGCGTTGCGCATCACCTTCGCCACCGACGATCCGCAATGCGTGCCCAGCTCATGGGCTCCGAGCGACGACTTGGCGCAGCGACGGGATCCTCAGCATGTCAGTCTGGCCACTTCTCGTAAAACCAGAGCACCTCGCCAACGCCGCACCCTGCCAGCGCCGCCGCACGCCGCCAAGCCCATGCCGTCAAGGCAGAAAGGCCAAGGCGCGCCACGTGACCTGCAGTCTCCGCCTCGCCGCCAGAGGGGGCCATCAGCCCAATCACGACAGTCGCGCAGACCCATCAACTCCGGCAGCGGGAAACGGGCCCGGGCCGGCCCTTATTCCTGCGCCGGCTCTGACATGTTGGCGTCGTCGGCGTCCTCAGCTGGCGCGGGGGTCGGGGCGGACGCCAGCGGCGGGTCGACATCGCCGGCAAGGCGCGGCCGCCCCCCGGGCTCGCGACGGGTGCGCGGGACGAGGATGGCCTCGGCGAACCGACGGCGCGCATCTAGCGAGAGCCCCTCAAGCGTCGTCACCAGCATATCGGCGCTGATTGCCGAGGCTTCTGACAGTTTTGTGCGCTGGCGCGCGAACAGGGCGCGCAACGCAGCACCGTCGAACTCCTCGGCACGAAGGATGTCGACCATCTGTGTGAGATCGGCGCGCAAGGTCTGGCGGATCGGCCGCACGCTCGCGTTCACTTTCGCCGTGGTGTCGCGAAACGGGCCCAGATCCTGCTCGGGCAAATGCCGCATCACATGCCGCAGACCAAAGGCGGTAAAGGGAATGCTGCGCTGGCTGGGCGGGCTCAGCGCCGCGCCGATGACCAGGCCCGCCCCCGCGAGGTTGAGCCCGATCGAGACCACAAGCACGATGCGCGTCCAAAGCGGCAAGCGTCGCCGGGGGTGAGGCGCGGTCACGTCAAATCTCCCGGTCCATGGACATGCCCGACAGGGCATCGCCCATGCCACTGAGCGGGAAATCATACTCAAAGAGGCGGCTGTCGGTGACCTGGCCGAGCGCGCGCACGGTGTCGGGCGCGGCAAGTCCGAACCAGAGCCCGGCGAGCAGACAGCAGCCAAGCGCTGCCGCGCCTTGCCACCCGCCCCAAACCCGGACCTGTTCGGACAGCCGGCTGCGCGCAACCCATCGCAAGTCGCGCCGGCGCCGGTGGGGGGCTGCGCGGGGGGCTGCCCGGGGAGCTGCCACGGGCGATGCCGGCGCCAGCCGGTCGGCATCGGCGGCAATGCGCGCCAAAAGTGCAGGGTCCGGCTGCGGCGCATCCGCAGCAAGCTCCGCCAGAAGCCTGTCAAGATGACGGTCCATCGACCGATCCCGTTCTGTCATCCGCCGCGCCTCATCATCGCAATGCCGTTGCCCTACCCCTCTCCCAATTCTTCACGCAAGCCTGCCAGTGCGGCCGCCAATCCGCGACGCGCCCGCGCCAACAGGCTTTCAACAGCCTCCACCGAAATCTCCATGATCTCGGCGATCTGCGGGTTCGACATTTCGTCGAAATGCCGCAATTGCAAGGCCTGTCTTTGCCGGGACGGAAGCTCGGCAATCGCCGCGTGCAGGGCCGTGCTCCGTTCACGCCGGACCAGCTTCTCCGCGACGCTTGGCCGGTCGTCCACAGGCTCCGGCGCCTCGTCATAATCGACCATCCGGCCGCGCCGTCGCAGCCGGTCGGTGCACAGGTTCTGCGTGACCCGGTAAAGCCAGGTCGACACCATCGCCTCGCCCGCGCGCCAGTCGGGCGCGATGCGCCACAGCCGAAGCATCGCCTCCTGCGCGACATCCTCGGCTTCGGCGCGATCGGCCAGACGCCGATACGCCTGGCCAAAGCACCGGGGCGTGTGACGCTCGATCAGCACGCGCGCCGCCTGCCGGTCACCCGACGCATAGCGCGCCAGGAGTACCGCATCCTCTGTCGCTTCGGCCTCGTTGCGCCGCATCGCCTCTCCAACCGGGCGGTGTGGTGATACGCGACCGGCATCGACACCCTACTCGTCCGCAGGCCTGTCTTCAAACCCGCGATGCGGCCGGCGATGCCGTTCGTGATGCGGATGACGGTGCCGTGCGCGTAGACGGTGCGGCCACTCCTCGCGATGGCGCCGGATGCGGTGGCGCAGCTCGCGGGTTTCGCGCCGGGTGATCGCGCCATCTCCGTCGCGGTCAACGAGCGCAAACATCCGGTCCGCCTCGGGCGAGGTCATCTCCTCGGCCGAGATCTGGCCATCGCCATCCGTGTCGAGCCGCGTCATCATCCGCGCACTGGCCATCTCGGCCATGCGGCGGGCGCGCTCCAGCAGACGTGCCTCGATGCGGGCACGGTGAAAGGCGGCAAGTTCGTCACGGGTCACCTGCCCGTCCGTGTTCGCATCGGCCTGGGCAAACTGTTCAGCACGAAAGGCATCGGCCTCCTCGGTCGTCACCACGCCATCGCCATCGCGGTCGATCTGGGCAAAGACATCCGGCCCGAAAAGGCCGGGCATGTCGGACCTCTCCGTTGCGATGCGGTCCTGCGCCGCCACAGCAAGGGCAGCGAGGGCAACAACCCCGCCGGCGGCAAAGACCGATCGAAGGGCACGTTTTCGTCCTGTCATCATCATCTCCTCTATATACATGCCGCGGATCGGCGCTGGCGCGGATCCGAAGCGTGGCTTTGGCCCTTTGCGGGCAAGGGGCCGGGGCACTTTTCCTGTCATCTGGGCGTCACCTGGGTGTAACCTGGGTGGAACGCCTCGGTGGAAAGCAGCCCGGCTTTCGTACGACCTCTGGTACGGGCTTTTCAGAACGCTCCGTCGCGGCATTGGGCTCGGGCGGCGCGCCAAATGCGTAAAATTGTGTTTCAGCCCAATGAGCGACATGCCGCCGCAAGGACCCGGCGGCGGGGCGACAATCGCCGGTGGGCGCACTAGATTTCCAAAAATGCGCGATCATGTTGAGTTTTCGGAATTGGACCTTGAGGCACGGCCGCTCTGGCCGGCGCTGCGCCATGGCTGGCGTCGCAAATGCCCGGCCTGTGGCAGCGGACCGCTTTTTCAGGGCTATCTGACCGTGCGGCGCAGCTGCCCGGCCTGCTCCACCGAACTGCACCATCATCGGGCCGATGACGGGCCGGCCTGGATCACCGTGTTGATCGGCGGCCATCTGATGGCGCCGCTCATGCTTCTGGTCTACAGGCTCTGGTCGCCCGAACCCTGGATTGTGGCGGTGAGCTTCTCGCTCGGCTTCCTGTGCCTCGCGCTCTATCTGCTGCCGCGCATCAAGGGCATGGTCGTTGCCTATCAATGGGCCCGGCGGATGAACGGCTTTGGCAATGACGACCGCTAGCGCCGCCCATTGATGCAGGCTATGAACGGCTGATGACGGACGCCCCGGCCGACAAGACCCGCATCCGCGACGCGGCGACCTTGCTGCTTGTGCGGCATAGCGATGGTCATCCCCATGTGCTGATGGGCCAGCGCGGCGCGGCCGCGGCATTCATGCCGTCGAAATTCGTCTTTCCGGGCGGGGCGGTGGATGGCGACGACCTTGCGATGGGTGATGTGCCGCTGAACGCACGCTGCGCTGGACGCCTGGCCGTGTCATCTGCGGCGGGGCTCGGCGCGGCGCTGGCGCTGGCTGCCATCCGGGAGACCTTTGAGGAAACCGGCCTCGCCCTCGGGGTGCCCTCTGACACGGGCGGGCCCGGCCCGGCCCCGGAGGGATGGCGGGCGTTTCTGGGCCAAGGCCTGCGACCGTCCAGCGAGAAGCTGCGCTTCATGTTTCGCGCCGTCACGCCGCCCGGGCGTCCGCGCCGGTTTGACGCCCGGTTCTTTCTGGCCGACGCTGCGCAGATTATCGGCGATCCGGACGATTTTTCCGGCGCGTCGGGCGAGCTGAGCCATTTGCGCTGGATCCCGCTGAATCGGGCGCGCGAGCTTGAAATGCCGTTCATCACCGAGATCGTGCTGGCCGAGCTTGCCGAGATCCTCGCCGCGCCCGAGGCGGACCGTCCCGTCCCCTTCTTCCGCCACGACGCCGAACGCTCAGAATTCGTCGCGCTCTAGCGCCAGCGCGTGCGGACGCGCTTGACTTCCCCCGCATCAATGGGCAGACACGGCGTCTCGCGCGCCGCATCAGGCGGCTCCGGTCTAGGGGATTTGACATGGCCAAGCCAACCACGATCAAAATTCGCCTGAACTCGACGGCCGGAACTGGGCATTTCTATGTGACCAAGAAGAACGCGCGGACGATGACGGAGAAGATGAACGTGCGCAAGTACGATCCCGTCGCGCGCAAGCATGTCGAGTACAAGGAAGGCAAGATCAAGTAACCACATGCCTTTCGGCCGGAGGCTTGACAACTCGGCTGCCACTGGCGGAAAGCGATGCGGCGGAGCCTCAGGCTCCGCTTTTCTTTTTGCCAGCAAAAAGAAAAGGCCGGGGCATGCCCCGGCCCGCATCGCTTGGCGCCCGGACCGGCGCCCGATACGCTTAGCTGAAACGAAAAAGGGCCGGCGCAGGCCAGCCCTTCCGGTGGTCAGAGACCTGTCGTCCGCTATTCCTGTGAACCGAAGAACATCAGCAGGAACTGGAACAGATTGAGGAAGGCGAGATAAAGGCTCATCGCGCCGTCGATCGCCGCTTTGTCCAGCCAGTCCTGGTCGGCCTGTCCGACCATCTGCAGATAGGTGTTCTTGATGTCCTGGGTGAAGAAGGCGGTCAGCCCAGAAAAGATCAGCACCCCGATGATCGAGATCGCGAACATCATCGCCGGCGAGGCCAGGAAGATGTTGATCACCATCGCCACGATCAGGCCGATCAGACCCATCAGAAGGAAGGTGCCCATCCGGCTGAGATCGCGCTTGGTGCTGTAGCCCCAGAGGCTGAGGCTCGCAAAGGCGATCGCCGTGATCAGAAAGGTCTGCACGATCGAATAGGCGGTGAATACGATGAAGATCGAGCTCAGCGAAATGCCGATCACCGCGGCAAAGACGAAGAAGCCCAGTTTCACACCCTCAGCCGAGGCGCGGCGCATCAGCGGCCCCCAGCCGACGAAGAGGAAGATGAGCGGCGCAAACATCAGCACCCAGCGCAGCGGCGACAGGTAGAGCGCCTCACCCAGCGCGGTCAGCATCGTGCCATTGTTGAGAACAATCGTCTCGGCCGTCGGCGTGTTGGTCGTTGCAAGGCCCGAGATCGCCCAGGCGGCCAGCGCGGTGATGACCATGCCCATGGCCATAACGCCATAGACTTTGTTCATATGCGCGCGAAGGCCCGCATCGATCTGCTGCGTGTCGGTCGTCGCCCCGGTGTAGAACTTCCGGGCCGTGTCGTTCTGAGCCATATTCGGCACCCCTCTCAATCCATGTGTCGAACTGGCCCGCCAGTGCGCGAGCCCGCCGTGTAGTTTGGTATTTTTGCCACGGTTTTCAAGCGTCCTGGCGCGCGGTTCAAGCGCATTTTCGCAACGCGGAAGCCGCTGTCAGCGCCCAAGCCGGCGGCAGGCCCGGACAGCAGCCGGGTTTTGCCGCACAGCACCTCTCACTCGCGTGCGCGCAGCACCCGTGCGGGCCGTGCGGCCAGCGGGCGCAGGGCAAAGAGGAGGCCTGCAATCAGGCTCGCCGAGGCCCCGCCCACGACCACAAGCACCGCCGAGGCCGGCTCAAGCGTGAATTGCGCCTGCATCACATAGGTGATCACCGACCACGCACCCACCGCACCGGCAAAAAGCGCCACCAAACCGGCCGAAAGCCCCAGCAATGCCGCCCGCAGCGCAAAACTCGACAGGATGCGACGTCGCGTGGCGCCGAGGGTCTTGAGAACCGCTGATTCGTAGATCCGCCGGCGCTCACCCGCCGCAGCCGCCCCGATCAGCACCACAAACCCGGTGACCAGAACCGCACCCGCCGCCCAGCGCGTGGCGGTGGCCAGATCGCCCAGCGCCTCGGTCACGCGGCCCAGCGCGTC
>JBCBKN010000251.1:0-7051 GCA_038521775.1 Pseudomonadota bacterium
CGGGTGGCGTGTTTCGGCGATCCAACCTGCGGCCCGCCCTCCGCGGCCCCTTCCGTCTCATACAAATGCCCCGGCGCATCTGGGCAGCGTCCGGCACAGATCGGCACAGATTTAGCCAGTCTTGGGCCCAGTCTCAGCCCAGTCTCGGCCCAGTCTCGGCCCAGTCTTGGGCCCAGTCTCGGGCCGGCACGGCGCTGCTAAACACGCAGCTACAGCACGACCTCCGCGGCAAAACCACGATCGAAGCGGCCGCAACCAAAATCGCAGCAGCGTTACCATCCCTGGGGCCGGCGCTAACAGATCCTACACCATTTCGGGTCACGCTTCGGGCGAGTTGTGTGGGGATGTGTTCTGTGTCTATGGGTGGTGTGAAACCGGCCGGCGGACGGCCGGTGTTTCGAGAGGGTCTGGGCCGGACCCTGCTGCCGGTGCATTGGCCGGTGGCCCAAAAGCTTTTGGCGAGCTTTTGCATCAGCATGCTGCTGGTGCTGCTGGTCAGCCGTGAGGGCCTCAGCGTCATGGACGCCGCCCAGGTCACCATCAATCTGGTCGAGGACCGCAACGCCCGCGATGTCCGCGAAACCCAGACGCTGGCGCGCACGATCGAGGCCATCGACAACCATGTCTATGCGCTGACCGATGCCGACAGTGTGGAGGAGGCCGTCGAGCATGAGGCGGCCATTTCGGAACGGGTGGCGCGCCTTTTCCGCTCGGTCGATCTGCTTGCCACCTCCGACGTGATGGATCCCTGGACGCTGGAGCGGATGCGCGGTCTCATCGGCTCGGTGCAGGACCATGCCGCAGAGCTGGTTCTGGTCGTCAAGCAATCGGTCGATGCGCGCCGCGCCGGCATTCAGCTCGGCCGCGATCTGCTGTCCAGCCATGCGATGTTCGAGCACACGCTGTCGCAGGAATATCACCGCGAGCAATCCTCCTTTGTGATCGGCGTTGACCTGCTGCGCCGCGAGGATCGGGCCCGCCAGCAAATGGTCCGCCAGCTGCACAGAGCCCCGGCGATGGACCCGCCCACGCGCCAGATGGTGGCCGCCGCGCTGGCGCATGTCACGGCCCGCCTGGCCGGAGCGGAGCTGGACCGAACCCGCCAGGCGCTCCTTGCCGCGGCCTCGGGCATCGCGCCTGACGGCATCGCGGCGCAGGAGCTGCGCGATGCGCTTGCCCGGCTTGCCGCCGCATCGACGCCGCTGGCCCCGGCCGCCGCCCTCGCCGACATCGCCACCCTCTCCGCGCTCGGGCCGCGGGCCCTGCGCCAGCCGCAGGCGGCCCCGGCACGAGCACCGCCGGTTCCGGCCACAGCCCCAACCACGGCCCAAACCACGGTTCCGGCCACAGCCCCAACCACGGCCCCAACCTCGGCCCCAACCACGCTTCCAGCCTCGGTTCCGGACACGCTGGCAGGCTTTGCCGAGCGCACCGGCGAGATCAACGCGCTGCGCGCCGAGATCAGCACCGTGATGGGCATGCGGCTTTCAGCCTCCAAGGCCCGCAATCTGACCGAGCTCAGCCGCTATGGTCCGCTCTTTGACGCGGCACGGGTGAATGCCGAGGCGGCGCTGCGGCGTCTGGAGGCGCACCGCACCATGCCCGCGCTGCATGACGCCACGCTGCGGGTGCTGGCGCTTGCCGGGCCGCACGGCGTTTTCGATGCGCGGCGCGAAGAACTGTCGCGGCAGTTCTCGCGCGACCAGCGCGTCGCCCGGCTGGAACGGGTGATCCAGGAAATCTCGGCCGACGCGACGCTGCTGTCGACCGCTGCCAGCGCCAATGCCACCCTGGCCACCAGCGCATTGTCGCAGCGGCTGTCGGCCGGGCAAGACCGCACGCTGGTTCTGGCCGCGGTGGCGTTTCTGGTCTGCGGGCTGGTTGCGGTGCTGATCATGCGCGCGGTCTCCAACCCGCTGCGCGCCATGGCCCGGCTGATGCGCGACATCGCGCGCGGCGAATACGGCGCCCCGATCCCCTATCAGGCGCGCTGCGACGAGCTGGGCGAGATGGCCCGCTCGATGGAGGTGTTTGCCGATGCGATGCGCGACCTGTCGCATTCGCGCGACGATCTGCGCCGCACCGCGCTGACCGATCCGCTGACCGGCCTGCCCAACCGCCGGGGGCTGGCCGCGGCGATGACCGACCTCTCGGCCCTTGCCGATGCCAAGACCCAGCATGCGGTCATGCATGTCGATCTCGACCGCTTCAAGGCGGTGAATGACACGCTGGGCCATGCGGCGGGCGATCATGTGCTGATGCATTGCGCGCGCATCCTCACCTCGGTGACCCGGCGCACCGACATCGTGGCCCGGGTGGGCGGCGATGAGTTTGCCGTCCTCTGCCGCGACCCGGCCACCCAGGATCTGGCGGCGGCCATCGCCACCCGGCTGATCGAAGAGATGTCCGAGCCGATCCCCTACAAGGACCGGCAATGCCAGATCGGCGCCAGCATCGGCATCGCGCTCTGGAAGCCCAGCGTCGAACCGGATGGGGAGCGCGCGCTGGCCGATGCCGATATCGCGCTTTACGACGCCAAATCCGACGGGCGCGGCCGCCATTGCTTTTTTGAAGAGGCGATGCGCTACCGCATTCTGCACAGTGCCGAGCTCGCCCGCGAAATCGAGCAGGGGCTGGACCGCGACGAGTTCGAGCCCTTCCTGCAGCCCCAAATCGATCTGACGACCGGTGCGCTGGTCGGCTATGAGGCGCTGGCGCGCTGGCGGCACCCCCGGCGCGGGCTTTTGCACCCGTCGGATTTTCTCGAGGCCGCCGAAGAGGCCCGGCTGCTCGACCGGCTCGACGAGCGCATGCTCACCCTGGCCTGCAGCGCGCTGCGCCAGCTTGAACGCGGCGGCTTTCCCGCACCGCAGGTCAGCGTCAATATCTGCGCCTCGCGGCTGGGCGATCCTGCCCTGGTCGACAGCGTGAAATGGACCGTCGACCAGTTCGGGCTGAAGACCTCGCAGTTGGGCATCGAGGTGCTGGAATCGGTGCTCTTGAACGAGCGCGCCGGCCATGCGCCCGACAATATCCGCAGCTTTGCCGCGGCAGGATTTCCCATCGAGCTTGACGATTTCGGCACCGGCCATGCGGCCATCTCCAACCTGCGCAAATTCCCCGTCGACCGGCTGAAGATCGACCGCGATTTTGTCGCCGGGATCGATGCGGACAATGAGCTGCGCATGATCACCGAAGCGATCAGCCGCATGGGCCACAGCCTGGGCCTGCAGATCATGGCCGAAGGGGTCGAGACGGAGGCCGAGCTTGCCGTGGTCCGCGCGCTGGGCTGCGACACCGCGCAAGGCTTCCTGATCGCCCGGCCGATGCCGCTCGACGAGCTGGAACGCTGGCTGAGCGCCCGTGCCGCGCAGGACCCCACGGCCGACTGGACCGCCGCCTTGGGCCGCGGGCAAACCGCACAGGCGGGCTGATCGCGCATCCCCACTGGCTGGCCACGGGCGAGAGCGGGCCCAGCGCCGCCTCGGCGCCCGGCCCCAAAGCGGCGGAGGAGGTCGTCACGCAACCTCAGGCTTCCGGTCGGCCAATCAACCCGCGCGATGCGTCCGGCCGGTGACCCGGCGTTTGATCTGCTGGCACGGCCAGCGGTGCCCCCCGGGAATCCAGCCGGGGCCAGCGATGCCCCCCGGAGAACCCGGCCGGCGGGGCAAACCATGCCCGCCGGGAGCTCAGGCGGCGGGGCCCGCCGGCTCACATGCCCGAAAACCGCGCCTCCATCTCCGCCCGCGTGGCATCGTCCATCTTGGCAAAGAGGTTTTCGGGCACCACAAAGGGCTGCCCCGGGGCGAGCAGGGACAGCGCCGCATCGCCCGTTGGCCAGCCGGCATCCCCCAGCCCGAAGGCCGCGCGGATCTTGCCCGCCGCCTCGGGGATAAAGGGCGCCGAGACATGGCCGTAAAGCGCCGCGAGGTTGAGCGCAAAGCGGGTGATCGCCGCGGCCCGGTCGGGGTCGTCCTTGATCGCGGCCCAGGGGGCGGCGGCCTGCAGATACTCATTGCCCGCCACCCACAGCCCGCGCAGCGCACCGGCCGCCTTGCGAAACTCCATCGCCTCCAGATGCGCCTCATAGGCCGCATGCTGCTCTGCAATGGCCGCCGACACCGCCGCCTCCTCGGGCCCATAGGCGCCGGCCTTGGGCACCGCCTCGCCAAAGCGCGACCGGCAGAACTTGGTCACTCGGCTGATGAAATTGCCCAGCACATCGGCCAGATCCTTGTTCACCCCGGCCTGGAACGCCTCCCAGGTGAACTCGCTGTCCGAGCTTTCGGGCACATTGGCCATCAGCCACCAGCGCCAGGTGTCGGCCGGCAGGATGGCGAGCGCCTGATCCATAAAGACCCCGCGCCCCTTGGAGGTGGAGAACTGCCCGCCCTGATAGTTCAGGTAGTTGAAGCTTTTGATGTAATCGACCAGCTTCCAGGGCTCGGCCCCGTCATGATTTGCGCCCATCAGCGTGGCGGGAAAGCTCAGCGTGTGAAAGGGCACATTGTCCTTGCCCATGAACTGGACATAGCGCACATCGTCCGCGCCCAGATCGGTGCGCCACCAGCGCTGCCAGGCGGCATCCTCCAGCCCCTGCGCATCGGCCCATTCGGCGGTGGCAGCGATGTATTCGATGGGCGCGTCGAACCAGACATAGAAGACCTTGCCCTCCATCCCCGGCCAGGGCGCATCGCCGCGGCGCACCGGCACGCCCCAGTCAAGATCGCGGGTGATGCCGCGATCCTGCAGCCCATCGCCATCGCGCAGCCATTTCTTGGCAATGGATGTCGACAGCACCGGCCAGTCGGTCTTGCTCCCGATCCAGGCCTCCAGCCGGTCGCGCATCGCCGATTGGCGCAGATAAAGATGCACGGTCTCGCGCACCTCCAGATCCGTCGAGCCCGAGATGGCCGAGCGCGGGTTGATCAGATCCGTCGGGTCGAGCTGCTTGGTGCAGTTCTCGCACTGATCGCCGCGGGCGCTTTCATAGCCGCAATTGGGACAGGTCCCCTCGATATAGCGATCGGGCAGGAACCGCCCATCGGCATGGGAATAGACCTGCCGCTCGCTCACCTCCTCGATCAGCCCGGCATCGGCCAGCCGCCCGGCAAAATGCTGGGTCAGCGCGTGGTTGCGCGCCGAGGAGGAGCGCCCGTAATGATCGAAGGAAAGCGCGAACCCGTCGGCCAGCCGCTTTTGCACCGCATACATCTCGGCGCAATACGCGGCCACCGGCTTGCCGGCCTTGGCCGCGGCCAGCTCGGCCGGGGTGCCATGCTCGTCGGTCGCGCAGATGAACATCACCTCATGGCCCTGCGCGCGCATGGTGCGGGCATAGACGTCCGACGGGAGCTGGGAGCCCACCAGATTGCCCAGATGCTTGACCCCGTTGATATAGGGCAGCGCGGAGGTGATGAGGATGCGTGCCATCGGTCCTTTCCTTTTGCGTGAAGAGGCCGCTTGCATACGCGGTTCAGCCCGGCCCGTCACCCCTCTTGGGCCTGCGCCGCAGCATCCGCCCGATCAGAAAACTCGTCCGAGGCGTGTAGCGATAGGCGGTGCGGGTCGTGGCCACGGGGCGCCGGGTCATGCGGTAAAACCCAAAGAGGATCAGCGCCAGATGCGCCGCCCCGATAAGCGTGAACAGCGCCTCGGGCCCGCGCGCCTCGATCAGGGCCGAGGCGCCCAGCGGGGCCGCAATCGCCCCCACGGCATAGAGAAACATCAGCGAGGCATTGAGCTCGGTCATTTCCTCGCGCCTGGCAAAATCATTGGCATGCGCGGTGGATAGCGAAAAGAGCGGCATCGTGGCAAAGCCAAACGCGCCGGCCGCCAGAAACGCCATCGCGCCGGCCGGGCGCGTCACGGTGATCGCCGCGCAGACGATCAGGGCCAGCGCCGAGGCGCCGATCAGCACCCAGCGCCGGTCGAACTTGTCGGCCAGCCAGCCCGCGGGGATCTGCGCCAGCGCCCCGCCCAGAATGCCCGCGGCGAGGAAAAACCCCACCTCGCGCGGCTCCAGCCCGATCCGCGCGCCGTAAACCGGCCCGACCATCCGAAAGGCCGGCATGGTCACCCCCGCGGCCATCACCCCGGCCACGCCCAGCGGCGACAGGCGGATCGCGGCCAGCGGGCGCAGCCGCGGCGCCTTGGGGGTCTCGGGCTCCACCGCGCTGGTCAGCGTCAGCGGCAACAGGCACATCACGCAAAGGATCGCGAGGATGTTGTAGGAGATATAGGAGGCGGGCTCGAGAAACCCGATCATCGCCTGGCTGATCAGCGAGGCGCCCAGATCGACCAGGCGGTAGACCCCCAGCACCCGCCCGCGCGTGGCATTGGTGACCTTGGCCTGCATCCAGACCTCGGCCACGGTATAGGCGCCGGCCACGGCAAAGCCGGTCATGATGCGCAGGCCGGCCCAGAGCCCAGGCTCGACCAGCAGCGGATGCGCCACCGCCCCGATCGCGCCCACCGCGGCAAAGGCGGCAAAGGCGCGGATATGCCCCACCCCGCCCATCAGCCGTGGCGCTAGCCAGCAGCCCACAAAGAAGCCCACGAAATGGGCCGAGCCCAGCAGCCCGATCTCGGTGGTGGAAAACCCCGCGGCCAGCCCGCTCAGCGCATCCAGGGGCCCAAGCGCGCCCGAGCCGAGCTGCACAAACGAGATCGACGCAAAGAGGGCCGCAAAGGAGATGATCAGGCGCATCGACGCCTCCCTTGCGCGGCATCATGCCCGCCGGGCGCGCCCGCCACCCGCCCCCGCGCGACATGTCCGCCACGCCAGCGACCTTTGGTGGAAAGCTCTGCCGCATCGGCCGTCGGATAGGGCGCAGGGGTGCGATGGCGGCAGTGCGCGGGGCCGCGGCCTCGACCGGGCATCCGGTGGATCGGCAATGCCGGGCGAGAAAAGATGCGCCCCGGGCCGCGGCCCGGCTTGTGACCGCGCCACGACCGGGCCCACCGCCCCGCGCCGCCTCGCGCCGTGTCGCACCGGGCGGGCGCCTGCGGCCCAGCGCCCCGACCGCCCCGGCAGCGCTTGTGCCGCCCC
>JBCBKN010000252.1:0-7049 GCA_038521775.1 Pseudomonadota bacterium
GATGGCGGGGAGTGCGAGGTCTTCGTCATCGGCAATGTCTCGGGGCTTGCGCGCAGAATTGCCGCCCATGCACCCGACATCGTTCTGATCGACATCGACCATCCGACCCGCGACATGCTCGAGGAGCTGACCCTGGCCTCGGGCCCGCTCGACCGGCCCGTGGCGATGTTCGTTTCCAATGCCGACAGCGGTCTTGCCCGGCTGGCGGTGGAATCGGGCGTCTCGGCCTATGTCGTCGACGGGTTGCAGCCCGAGCGTGTGATGCCGGTGCTGACCACGGCGATGGCGCGGTTTCAGATGGTGCGCGAGCTGCGCACCGAGCTGGCCGAAACCCGTCGCGCGCTGGAGGAGCGCAAGGTGATCGACCGCGCCAAGGGGCTTTTGATGAAGGCCCGCGGCATTGGCGAGGATGAGGCCTATGCGATCCTGCGCAAAACGGCGATGGATCAGGGGCGTCGGGTCGCCGATGTGGCCGATGCGCTGATCACCGCCTCCGGTCTTCTCTCATGAAAACCGTCACGCTCTCTGTTGCCTATATGCCGCTGGTCGATGCCGCGCCGCTGATCGTGGCGCGTGAGCTGGGCTTTGCCGAGGCCGAGGGTCTGACCCTCGATCTGGTCGCGGCCCCGTCCTGGTCATCGGTGCGCGACATGCTCGCCTTTGGGCGCGTCGATGCGGCCCATCTCCTCTCACCGGTGCCGATTGCCATGGCGCTGGGGCTTGGCGGGGTCTCGACGGCGATCTCGGCGGTGTCGGTGCTGTCGGTCAACGGCAATGTCATCGGCGTGGGCAAGGCGATGGAGACCCGGCTGCGGGCAATCGGCTATGGCTTTGACTTTGCCGATGCTGATCGCGCCGCTGCAGCGCTGGCCGAATGCCTGGAGGGCGGGCTGACCATCGGCGTGCCCTTTCCCTTCTCGATGCATGTGGAGCTCTTGCACTATTGGTTTGCGGCCACGCCGCTGGCCGATGCGGCCGTCACCATACGCACCATTCCGCCGCCCCTGATGGCCGAGGCCCTTGCCTCGGGCGAGATCGACGCCTTTTGCGTGGGCGAGCCCTGGGGGTCGGTCTCGGTCGACCGCGGCGCCGGTGCGCTGCTGCTGCCCGGCCGGGCGATCTGGGGCTTTGCGCCGGAAAAAGTGCTCGCCGTGCGCGCGGATTGGGCCGATACCGAGCCGCATCTTCTGGGCCGGCTGATGCGGGCGGTCTGGCGCGCCGGCCGCTGGCTCGACCAGCCCGACAGCCGCATCGCCGCGGCCGAGCTTTTGTCGCGCAAGGCCTATCTCGATGTGAGCCCCGAGCTGATCGACCGCGCGCTGAGCGGCCAGCTCACCGTCACCGATGCCGGCGACCAGCGCGATGTGCCCGGGTTTCTGATCTTCAGCCGCGGCACCGCAAGCTTTCCCTGGCGCAGCCAGGCCAAATGGGTGGGCGAGCGCCTGGCGCTGCGCTTCGGGCTCGACCGGGCGCTGGCCATCGACACGGCCTCGGGCGTCTTTCGCTCCGATCTCTACCGCCGTGCCCTCGCCGATGCCGGGGCGGATCTGCCCGGCGCATCGGAAAAACTCGAAGGCACGATTCGCCATCCAACGGCCGTGGCCTCTGCGTCGGGGCGGGTGATCCTGGAGCCCGATGGCTTTTGCGATGGTCAGATTTTCGACCCGAGCGCGATCTGACGCCCATTTTTTTTGCAGCTGCGCACAAACCGGGTGCGATGCAGCAGGAAATCGGCCCCGACCCGGCAAAGAAAATTGACGCGTGCGCAGTTTGATGAGACGGATCATGCGTCGGCTGCAATGACGTGGCCACAGAACAGGTTCCCACAGTCCGGGATTTTCGAGCAAGGCCGCTCGACACCACGCGCAGGAAGCGCGGGGCGTCTGAGCGGTTTTTTGGTTCGTGCCCGGATCTCTCATCGAGCCGGGCCATGAGAGAAAGGGAATGACCCATGCGGCATCTCGTCCTGTCGGCGGTGGCGGCCACGCTGCTTGCAAGCCCAGGCGCAGCCCAGATGCTCGATCTTGAAAAAGACGAGCTCACCTTCGGCTTCATCAAACTCACCGATATGGCCCCCCTCGCGGTGGCCTATGAACAGGGCTACTTCCTCGATGAAGGGCTCTTTGTGACGCTCGAGGCGCAGGCCAACTGGAAGGTTCTGCTCGACGGCGTGATCGACGGGCAGCTTGACGGCGCCCATATGCTCGCCGGCCAGCCGCTTGCCGCAACCATCGGCTTTGGCACCGAGGCGCATATCATCACGCCCTTCTCGATGGATCTGAACGGCAACGGCATCACGGTCTCCAACGAGATCTGGGCCAAGATGCGCCCCCATATTCCATCAATGGATGACGGGCGCCCGGTGCACCCGATTTCGGCCTCGGCGCTGAAGCCGGTCGTCGAAGAGTTCCAGGCCCAGGGCAAGCCCTTCAACATGGGCATGGTCTTCCCGGTCTCGACCCATAACTACGAGCTGCGCTACTGGCTTGCCGCGGGCGGGCTGGAGCCGGGCTATTACAGCCCCGAGAACATCAGCGGCCAGATCGGCGCGGATGTGCTGCTGTCGGTGACCCCGCCGCCGCAGATGCCCGCCACGCTCGAAGCCGGCACCATCTATGGCTATTGCGTGGGCGAGCCCTGGAACCAGCAGGCGGTCTTTAAGGGCATCGGCGTGCCGGTGATCACCGACTACCAGCTCTGGAAGAACAACCCCGAGAAGGTCTTCGGCATCACCGCCGAGTTTGCCGAGGAATACCCCAACACCACGCTGGCGGTGACCAAGGCGCTGATCCGGGCCGCGATCTGGCTTGATGAGAACGACAATGCCAACCGCCCCGCGGCGGTCGAGATCCTGGCGCGCCCCGAATATGTCGGCGCCGATTACGAGGTGATCGCGAACTCGATGACCGGCTTTTTCGAGTTCGAGAAGGGCGACAAGCGCGACATCCCCGACTTCAACGTCTTCTTCCGCTACAACGCCACCTACCCCTTCTATTCCGACGCCATCTGGTACCTCACCCAGATGCGCCGTTGGGGCCAGATCGCCGAGTTCAAGAGCGATGAGTGGTATCATGAGACCGCCAAAAAGGTCTACCGGCCGGACCTCTACCTGGCCGCAGCCCGGATGCTGGTCGATGAGGGCATGGCCAATGAGGCCGATTTCCCCTGGGACAGCGACGGCTACAAAGAGCCGACGCCCGCCAAGGACATCATCGACGAGATCCCCTATGACGGCCGCTTTCCCAACGCCTATCTCGACAGCCTGCCGATCGGGCTGAAGGGCGAGCAGCGCGTCGTGGGCAACGAAGTCGAAGGCTGATGACCGTTTGGCCGGGGCGTGATCTGCGCCCCGGCCGCCTGCCTTTCCCCAGCCATTCCAGACAGAGCTTCCTCACGGAGTCCGGTATGACAGCCACAGATCCGCAATCGCTTGACAGCAATGTCGCGGGGCAAGCCCGACGCGAGCGTCTCTTTTCCCGCATCACCGCCGCTGACAAATGGTTTCAGGTGCTCGGCATCTCCTGGGTGACCCCGGTTCTGCGGGCCTCGGCGGGCGACAACCCGCGCGCCCAGCTTCAGGAGATCTGGCGGCTGCTGATCGTGCCATTGCTGGCCATTGCCGGGTTTCTGGTGCTGTGGGGCAGCCTGGCGCCCCAGGTGCAAACCTCGCTGGGGGCCGTGCCCGGCCCGGCCGAGGTTTGGGAACAGGCGATCAACCTGCATGAGGACGCGCAGGCCAAGGCCGAAAAGCGCGCGGCTTTCGAGGCCAAGGTCGCCCAGCTCAACGAGCGGCTGATCGCGCAAGGCAAGGAGCCCAAGGAGCGGGCCTTTACCGGCGCACCGTCCTTCTACGCCCAGATCTGGACCTCGATCCAGACGGTGTTTTTCGGGTTTCTGATCGCCTCGGTCATTGCCATCCCGCTGGGCATCATGGCCGGGCTCTCGCCCATCGCCAATGCCGCGCTGAACCCGATCATCCAGATCTTCAAGCCGGTCTCGCCGCTGGCCTGGCTGCCGATCGTGACCATGATCGTCTCGGCGGTCTACCTGACCAATGACGGGACCTTCTCCAAAAGCTTCCTGAACTCGGCCATCACCGTGACGCTCTGCTCGCTCTGGCCCACCCTGATCAACACCGCTTTGGGCGTGAGCTCGATCGACAAGGATCTGGTCAATGTCTCCAAGGTCCTGAAAATGTCGACCTGGACGAAGATCACCAAGCTTGTGCTGCCCTCGGCCCTGCCGCTGATCTTCACCGGGCTGCGGCTGAGCCTGGGCGTGGGCTGGATGGTGCTGATCGCGGCCGAAATGCTGGCGCAGAACCCGGGCCTGGGCAAGTTCGTCTGGGATGAGTTCCAGAACGGTTCCTCGCAGTCGCTCGCCAAGATCATGGTCGCGGTCTTCACCATCGGCATCATCGGCTTCATGCTCGACCGGCTGATGTACGCGATCCAGTCGCTCTTTACCTTCTCCAACACCCGGTGAGCGCGATGGCCATTCTCGAACTTCAAGACGCATCGAAAAGCTATGGCGACGGCACGAACCGGACTGATGTGCTCAAGGGCATCGATCTGGCGGTGGAAGAGGGCGAGTTCCTGGTGCTGCTGGGGTTCTCGGGCACCGGCAAGACAACGCTGATCAACCTGCTGGCCGGGCTCGACACCCCCACAAAAGGCAGCGCGCGCTTTAAGGGCGCGCCCATTGCCGGGCCGGGGCCGGAGCGTGGGGTGATCTTTCAAAGCTACTCGCTGATGCCCTGGCTGACGGTCACCGGCAATGTGGCCTTGGCGGTCGACACGGTGTTTCCCAAGCTTTCGCGCAAGGAACGCGAGGCCAAGGTTGCGCATTACGTCAAGATGGTGGGGCTGAGCCATGCCGCCACCCGCCGCCCGGCCGAGCTGTCGGGCGGGATGCGCCAGCGGGTGAATGTGGCGCGTGCGCTGGCGATGAACCCCGAGGTGCTGCTCCTTGACGAGCCGCTCTCGGCGCTTGACGCGCTGACCCGGGCCAATCTGGCCGACGAGATCGAGGCGATCTGGGAGGAAGAGCGCAAGACCTGCGTGCTGATCACCAATGACGTTGACGAGGCGATCCTGCTGGGCGACCGGATCATCGCGCTCAACCCCGACGGCACGCTGGGCCGCGAGTTCCGCGTGGGCATCCCCCGCCCGCGCGAGCGGTCTGAGATGAACCATCATGACGGGTTCAAATCGCTGCGCGCCGAAGTCACGAAATACCTGATGGATGTGGGCATCGAAGCCAAGGTCGAGGGCAGCCGTGTTCTGCCCGACATCACCCCGATCCATGGTGTGCCGACGGCGGTGGCCGCGGCGCAAAAGGGGCTCAGCGAGAAGCGCTTTCTCGATTTCTCGCAGCTTCACAAGGTCTATCCGACGCCCAAGGGCCCCTTGACCGTGGTTGAGGATTTCAACCTTAAGCTCGACAAGGGCGAGTTCATCTCGCTGATCGGGCATTCGGGCTGCGGGAAATCGACCGTGCTGACCATGGTCGCCGGGCTCAACGAGATCTCCAAGGGCGCCATCACGCTCGACGGCAAACATGTGGTGGAGGCGGATCCCGAACGCGCGGTGGTCTTTCAGGCGCCGTCCCTGTTTCCCTGGCTGTCGGCCCGGCAGAATGTGGCGATCGGGGTGGAGCGGGTCTATCCCAAGGCCTCGGCGGCCGAGCGGCGCGATGTGGTGGAGTATTATCTCGAACGCGTCGGGCTGGGCGAGGCGATGGACCGGCCCGCCACCGCCCTTTCCAACGGCATGAAACAGCGCGTCGGCATCGCCCGGGCCTTTGCGCTCTCGCCCAAGCTTTTGCTGCTCGATGAGCCCTTCGGCATGCTCGACAGCCTCACCCGCTGGGAGCTGCAGGAGGTGCTGATGGAGGTCTGGTCGCGCACCAAGGTCACCGCGATCTGCGTGACCCATGACGTCGATGAGGCCATCCTGCTGGCCGACCGGGTGGTGATGATGACCAATGGCCCGCAGGCGACCATCGGCAAGATCACCGATGTAAAGCTGCCGCGCCCACGCTCGCGCAAGGCGCTGCTGGAGCATCCCGACTATTACAGCTACCGCCAGGAAGTGCTCGATTTCCTTGAGGAATATGAGCATGGCGCAAAGCCCAAACCAAAATCCCCGGCGCCCAAGCCGATTGCTGCGGAGTAAGCGGGATGGCCCAGAAACTCGTTGTGATCGGGGCCGGCATGGCCTCGGGCCGGATGCTGGAGCATCTGACCGAGGCCGCGCCCGAGGGCTTCGACATCACCCTTTTCAATGCCGAGCCGCGGGGCTGTTACAACCGCATTATGCTCTCGCCGGTGCTGGCGGGCGACAAGACCTATGCCGAGATCGTCACCCATGACGAGGCCTGGTACGAGGCGCGCGGCATTGCCTGCCGGTTTGGCGAGCGGGTCACCGGCATCGACCGCGGCGCCCGTATGGTGATGGGCGAGAGCGGCCCGGTGCCTTACGACAAGCTGGTGCTGGCCATGGGCTCGAACCCCTTCATGCTGCCCCTGCCTGGCGCCGAGCTGGACGGGGTCATCGCCTATCGCGATCTGGAGGACACCGAGCGGATGGCGGGCATGGGCCCGGGCCGCCGCGTGGTGGTGATCGGCGGCGGGCTTTTGGGGCTGGAGGCGGCGGCGGGCATGGCCGCGCGCGGCGTCGATGTGACGGTCGTGCATATTATGGGCCATCTGATGGAGCGGCAGCTCGACCCGGCCGCGGCCTATCTCTTGCAAAAATCGCTGGAGGCCAAGGGCATCACGGTGCGGCTGGAGGCCCGCTCCGAGGCGATCCTGGGCGAGAACGGCCATGTGCGCGCCCTGCAGCTTGCCGGCGGCGAGGAGCTGCCCTGCGATCTTCTGGTCATGGCGGTGGGCATCCGCCCCAGCACGGCCCTGGCCGCCGAGGCGGGGCTTGCCGTGGGCAAGGGCGTGCATGTCGATGATCAGATGATCACCTCGGATGCCGATGTGCTCGCCATCGGGGAATGCGTCGAGCATCGCGGCGCTCTGTTCGGCCTCGTGGCACCGC
>JBCBKN010000253.1:0-7036 GCA_038521775.1 Pseudomonadota bacterium
ATCTGCAGCGTCGCAAACCAGTCGACGGGCAACCCGCGCGCAGCCAGCGCAATGGCCGGCTCCAACGCCGTGTCAAGGCCAAGCCGGCCAAACCGCGCCGAGATCTCGGCAAGCCCGGCCACAGCGCCCGGAACCGTGGCCGCACGCGGCCCGGTGGTGTTCGCGCGGCCCGCAACGCCGGGAAACCCCATGATCGTCCAGGCCAGATCCGGATCGATGGGATAGGCCGCCGGCGTGGCGGCCGCGGCCAGCACGCCCTGAAAATCCACCACCTCCGCCGGCCCGCCCGCCATGTGCAGCACGGCCAGGCCCGAGCCCCCCAGCCCGCACATCCAGGGTTCGACCACCGCCAGCGCAAAGGCCGCCGCCACCGCCGCATCGGCCGCATTGCCGCCCCGGGCCAGCATATCGGCCCCGGCGCGCGCGGCCAGAACATGCTGGGCGGCCACGACACCGCCCTCGGCCGCACCCGTGCTGCGCACGGCCCGCTTGCTGACCTGCCATTGCTCCAGATCGGCGTTCATGCCAGGCCCCGCCGGTGCAAGGTCACGCCTCGGGCTCGGCGCTGTCCTCACGCTCCTCATCCATCAGCCGGTGCAGATGCGCGATGAAATAGCGGGTATGGGCGTTGTCCACGGTGCGCTGCGCGGCATCTTTCCAGGCCGCATAGGCCGCCGCGTAATTGGGATAGATGCCCACAAGGTCGATCTCTGCGACATTCTTGAAGGTCTTGCTGTCGGGGCTGACAAGTTCGCCGCCGAAGACGAGATGCAGAAGGGCCATGGCCGTGCTCCGTTCTGAAAGGCACCGCGCGCTGCGATGCCAGGGGGAAGGCGCATTCGGGCGACCGGTTCGGTTCAGTTCGGCGCCCGGATGGCCCCCGTATCGATCATCTGCCGGACCATGTCGACCGCTGCCTGTGTCACGGGGCGATAGGTCAGTCCCAGCGCGTTGCGCGATTTGCTGTTATCCACCCGCCAGGCATGGCCGAAATTGCGCGCAATGAAGGGTCGCGACAGCGTGCGGTCGATCATCGGACCTATGAGCCAGATCAGCCATTTTGGCGCCACCCGGGTCGGGAAGGGCCATGCCGCGCCAAACGCTGTGCGCAGCGCCGCGCCGATTGCAAGAAAAGAGCGAACCTCGGCAACCACAAGATGCCGCCCCTCGGCATGGGGCGCAAAGGCCGCGCGCAGATGCGCCGTGGCGACATCGCGCACATCGACCATGCCGATCTCCATCGGTGGGGCGCCGCTCTTCATCGTCCCGTCGGCAAACTGCCTGATCAGAATGTCAGAGCCGGAGGTCGACGTACCCAGAATGCTCGGCCCCAGCACCAGGGCCGGGTTGATCGTCACCAGCCGCCAGCGCTGCTGGGCCTCGGCCATCTCCCAGGCCGCGCGCTCGGCCAGCGTTTTGGAATAGGAATAGGGCTGCCGTGTCAGCGAGGAGGTGGTGTTCCAGACCGCTTCGGTCAGCACGCCGCCCGGCGCATCCCGGATGTCGACCGTATCGCCATAGGCCGCGGCGACCGAGGAGGTGAGCACCACGCGTGTCACGCTGGGCGTGGCATTGACCGTGTCGAGCAGGTTGCGGGTGCCGCTCAGCGCGGGGTCAATCAGGTCGCGCTGGGCGTCGGCAACAGACATGGCAAAGGGCGAGGCGGTGTGAAAGACCACGCGACAGCCCTGTATGGCCTCGGCGTAGGCCCCCGGGGTGAGCAGATCGGCTCCGAAAAAGCGCAGCCGCCCCGGGCTTGCCGCGGCAAGGTCGATCAGGGGCTGCAGGCGCGCCGTGTCGTCCGGCCGTCGCACCGCCGCATGCACCGTGACCCCAGCCTCGAGCAGCGCCTTGACGATCCATCCCGCGACAAAGCCGGTGGCCCCGGTCACCAGCACGGGGTGCTCCGTGTCCACGAACCGGTCGAAATCCACCGGGCTTTCAGGGTCGATGTCGGTCACATCCGGGTTCCGCGAGGGCTATGCTGCGCCGCATCATCGGCGGCGGCCGGGCGTTTGTCGAGTCTTGCCCGGTCGGTCGGTCCGGGCCACCGCAAGGCAGGGTCAGCCGTCGCGCACACCCAGCGCGTCGAGCGCAGCCTCGATGCCGGGGGGCGGACCCTTGCTCCGGTTCGGCGCGGTTTCCGCGGCCGCGACGATCCGGTCAAAGCCGGCGCGAAGCTCGGCCTTCTCCTCGCCCTGACAATCGTTCCAGGGGCGGCCCTGCAGCCCCATGGCCAGCGCATAAAAGGCGATGAAATGCGGGCGCGACCCGGCGGCGAGGAGCCGCGCATAGGCCGCCTCCGCCCCCAGCGCGATGACCGCCTCGGCATTGGTCAGCCCGGCCCGTGCGAAGGCCGCGTCGGAGGCTGGACCGAGATTGCGGATGGATGAGACCGGGCGAGCCATGGTGTGAGCCTAACGCCCGCCGGGCCCATGGCCAAGCCGGGTCACGCCTGAACCTGGCCGCATCCCGCCTCCAAAAGCGCGATGGGGTCCACGCCGCCGCGCAGCAGATGCGCCAAAGCGGCGGGATAGAGGCGATGTTCCATGGGCAGAAGCCGCGCCGCCAGCCGGTCCGCCGTGTCGCCGGCGCGCACCGCGATCACCGCCTGGCCCAGGATCGGCCCGGCATCGAGATCGGCGGTGACCTGGTGCACAGTGGCGCCATGCACCGCCATGCCCGCCTCCAGCACCCGGGCATGGGTGTTCAGCCCGGGAAAGAGCGGCAAGAGCGACGGGTGGATGTTGAGCATGCGCCCCTGCCAGCCTGCAACAAAGCCGGGCGAGAGGATGCGCATGAACCCGGCAAGGCAGACCAGATCGACCCGGGCCGCCCGCAATGCCGCATCAAGGGCCGTCTCGAACGCCGCGCGATCGGGAAAACCACGAAAGGCCAAGGTGGTGACGGGCACGCCCAGCGCCTGGCCCCGCGCGATGCCGCCGGCCTCGGCCCGATCGGCAATGACCAGCGCCGGGGTTGCGGGCACAGCGCCCGACTGCATTGCCGCCACCAGCGCAGCCATGTTCGAACCGCCGCCCGAGATCAGAATGCCGATGCGGGGCAGCGCACCGCCGGTGGCGCCGGTCACCCCAATGAGCCCGACCAGGCAAGGCCCGGTGTCTCGGTGACGGCCCCGATCACATGCACCGTCTCGCCCGCAGCCCCGAGCGCCGCTGCCACGGCATCCGCCTGGTCCGGCGCCACGGCCAGCACAAGTCCGATGCCGCAATTGAACGTCTCCAGCATCCCGGCCTGATCGAGACCCGCGGCCGCCTGTGCCCAGGCAAAGACCGGCGGCAGCGGCCAGGCCGAAAGATCGACGCGCGCGCCCATGCCCTGTGGCAGCACCCGCGGCAGGTTCCCCGAGATGCCGCCCCCCGTGATATGCGCGCAGGCATGGATGCCGGGACCGGCCCCGGTCTGACGCAGCGTGGCCAGCACCGAGCGCACATAGATCCGGGTGGGGGTCAGAAGCGTTGCGCCGAGTGGCTGGTTTGCAAACGGGGCCGCGTCGTCCCAGTTCAGCCCCGCATCCGTCGCCAACCGGCGCAGGAGCGAATAGCCGTTCGAATGCGCCCCCGACGCGGCAAGGCCCAGCAGCACGTCGCCCGGTGCAACCCCGCGGGGCAGGGCAGAGCCCCGCTCCAGCGCCCCGACGGCAAAGCCCGCCAGATCGAAATCGCCCGGCTTGTACATTCCCGGCATCTCGGCGGTTTCGCCGCCGATCAGGGCGCAGCCGGCGATGCGACAGCCTTCGGCGACACCGCCGATCACCGCCGCGGCCTGGTCGACCGAAAGCGCTCCCGTGGCGAAATAGTCGAGAAAAAACAGGGGCTCCGCGCCCTGGCACAGCAGGTCATTGACGCACATGGCGACAAGATCGATGCCCACGCTTTTGAGCTCGCCAGTGTCGATCGCCAGCCGCAGCTTGGTGCCCACCCCATCGGTGGCGGCGACCAGAACCGGGTCGCGATACCCAGCCGCGGCGGGGTCAAAGAGCGCGCCGAACCCGCCGAGCCGGTCCATCACACCGGGGCGCGCGGTCGCCGCGGCCAGCGGGGCGATGCGCGCGACCAGGGCGTCGCCGGCCGCGACATCGACGCCGGCATCGGCATAGGTCACCGGCGCGCGGGGCTCGGGATCCGACATCGGGCGTCCTCTCTGCCGCGTTGGGCGGTGTCAGGCCTGCTTGTCGGCCTGGGCCAGATCGACCAGCATCTTGTAATTGCGGATCTCAAGCTCGCGCCCGCGCTTGGCCAGAAGGCCCATCTTTGTCATGCGAGAGAACTCGCGCGCCACCGACTCGCGCCGCGCCCCGATGCGGTTGGCGATCTCCTCATGGGTGGGGTGCGGTTTGATGCGCGCGGTGTTGGCCTGATAATCGGGCCGCCCGCTCAGCCGCAGCAGCTCGGCATGCAGCCGCCCCTGAACCGACAGCGATGTGGTTTCATAGTACCGCTCCGTCAGCAGATGCAGCCGCGAATGCGCCGCGCGCAGCAGCCCGATGGCAATCTCGGGATCCGTGCGCAGGAAGCGCACGAAACTCTCACCCGACATGCGCGCGATCAGCGAGGTCTCGGAGGTTTCAACCGTGGCCGAGCGCGCGGTGTTGGAAATGGCCGCGATTTCGCCCAGCACGGTGCCGGGCAGCGCATCCTCAAGATGCACCAGCCGTCCGGCGCTGGTATACATCGCCACGCGGGCCCGGCCCGACAGCACAAAGACGACGCTGCTGTCCTTTTCGCCCTTGTACATCAGCACCGTGCCAGGCTCGACCACGCTTGCGCGGCAGGCCCCGGCGACACGGTCGAGCGCGCTGTCATCGAGTGCGGCGAGGCAGTGGATCTGGCGGAGAAACGTCTTGTCCGGTATCATTCGTTCGGTCCCGTTCTGCGCGCAGAGTGTGCAAGAGGCGTCGCGTGAAGACAACCCCGCTGCGCCTGCGCCATATGCAGCCGGCCCCATTGTACCACGACTTGACGGCGCGCGGCCCGCGGTGTCACAACCCATTGGCCTGATGGGCCCGTAGCTCAACGGTCAGAGCAGACCGCTCATAACGGTTTGGTTGGGGGTTCGAATCCCTCCGGGCCTACCAGGATGTCCACAGCTCAAATGCACGATGCGGGTGTCTCTGCGGTTCCGCGCACCCGGCAAGGCGCGTGTGCCCGGCCTTGGCATGTCATGTCAGCTATGGCGCGGCACTTGTCCCGGCATTGGCCATGCGCCCGGATCGGTCCGGGCGCATGTCTGAGGCAGGCAAACGCGCTGCGCGACCCGTCGAACAAGGGTCGGGACAAGATTGCCGGTATGTCCGGAAAACGGGTCTCCGGGACGGCAGGGTGCTCAGGCGATGTTGAGGGCCATCATCACCAGCCCTGCCAGGCTGATCAGCCAGACGACGGTCCGAAGATAGGGCACACCGGTGAGATAGAGGATCACATGGGCGATGCGGGCCAGGACAAAGATCATCGCGCCACTGACCGCGCCCTCGGCGCCGATGGTCAAGATCGCCAGGGGCAGGAAAAGGATCATCGCCTCCCCGACATTGACCAGCGCCCGCTCGGCCCGGGCCACCAGCACGGTTGTCTCCGGCATGGTGTCGCGGGCGGTGAAGGAGGCTGGGTGGCCGCGATAGCGGAACGTCACGGGGAGAAGGGTCTGCACGAAGTATAGGGCCAGCGCGGCCAGAATCCAAAAGGTCATGGCAAGTCTCCGATGAAAGGGACGTCGGGTCCAAGGCGCCTCGGCCCTGGACCCATTGCGTTATTCGGCAGAAAGGCGGGCAACGGCCTTGAGGATCACCTCGGCCACGGCCTCGGGCTGCGACAGCATGACGACATGGCTTGACGCAACGCGCGTGACCTCGGCCTCCATCCGTTTGGCAAAGTAACCCTGAAGCCGCGGCGGGACGATTTGATCATTCTCCGTCATCACGTAATAGGTCGGATGCATCGACCAGGCGGCGACGCTGGGGGCCTCGTAGTTGATCTGATACTGGATCGGCCCCTGGGTCGCGGCGATCAGCGCCGTCTCTTCGGCAGGCAGGTCAGGGGCGAAAAAGGTGGCGATGCCGTCCGCGCTCAGCCGGACAAAGCCGGCAGCATCGCGCCGGGCCTCTGCCTGCCACGGGGCGGCGGGTTGACCCTCCAAGAGATCGGTGAGGCTCTGGCCCGCATCCAGCGCGAAACCGGCCACATAGACCAGCGCATCGACATTCTCATGAACGCCCGCCACGGTGATCACATTGCCGCCATAGGAATGCCCGACCAGAACGACCGGCCCCTTCTGCATGTCCAACAGGCGCGACACGACATCGGCGTCGCCCTGCAGCGAAGCAAGCGGCAGCTGTGCCGCGCGAACCGAAATGCCGGCCTCCTGCAGGATCGGGATCACACGGTGCCAGACCGAGCCGTCGGAAAAGGCGCCGTGGACCAGGACGACAGACGCGTCTAATGGGGCATCTGATGGGGCATCTACGGAGGTTTCCTCGGCAATGGCGGCCATCGGGAAGGCCAGGACACCCGCGGCGATGGCCGCGCGGAACGTGTTGAGATGCTTGGACATGTTGAGTTCCTCGGGGTTGGGTTAGCATTGCCCTAAGGAATATGCACAGGGGACAGATCTGCCGATGACGGGAACGCCGGAAGTGTTAGCAGAAACAACGATGTTCGGGACCGATGCCTTCTCCCAGGTGCTCGACATCGTCCATGTGCGCGGCGAAACCGCCCGGGTCGTGACGCCGGACCATCCGCGCGACTATGACGTGCCCCCGGGAAATCCTTGCGTCTATATCGTCGAACAGGGCGCGCTTGAGATCGCCGTGCGAGACCTGCCGCCGGTGACGCTCCGGGAAAAGCAGATCGCGTTGATGCTGCGGGGCACCGCCCGCAGGGCCGTGTTCAGCGACCCCAGGCGCAACACGCCCAGGCCCGGTCGGTTGACCCTGAAACCGGGGAATGGACGCGCCCGGCGATCAGTTGTTTTTGCGGCAGCTTCACCGTGGATGGCGACCTTGCCGCGCGGGTCCTGCAAT
>JBCBKN010000254.1:0-7021 GCA_038521775.1 Pseudomonadota bacterium
AGGGCGCCGGTCACCTCATCCTCGGTGTTGAGATTGATGATCCGAACCCGCTCGGGCCGGGTTGCCAGCGGATGCGCGATCCAGACCCCGCCCAGTGTCGGCCGGCCATCCCAGATGCCCACGCTCGTGCTGTCGAAAAGCTCGGGCGCCGCAATGTCGCGCTCCACAGGGTCGCGAAACACCGCCCGGGTCTCTTGTCGCTCAACGCTCGGGTTGGCCGCCGCATCGTCGATGGGCGCATCGCAGCCCGACACAAGCTGTGTGCCCAGCAGCATCCCGACCAGTCCGCAAGTTCGGATCGTTGCATACATCATCGGCCGTCCTGCCCGCACGGTTCGAACCCGGCTGTTCTCGCCAGTGCCCGCCGTTTCGCCTCACGTCACAGTAGCCGAACTTGCCGTGCGAAGAAATGGTCTTGTTGCCCGACCGCATCTGCGGCTCGGTCCGGCTTGCGGCGAAGTCGGCCTTGACGTGGCGCTGCGTTTGCCATCCGATGCAGCAGAACACGACTTGGGGAGAAACGGCCATGGATTTGCGCTACAGCGCCGCGGAGGAGGCGTTTCGCGCCGAGGTGCGGCGGTTCTTGGACGAACATCTGCCCGAACGGCTGTCGCGCCGGGTGCGCGAGGGTCATGAGCTCAGCAAGGCCGAGACCGAGGAGTGGCACGCCATTCTGCACGCGCGCGGCTGGCTGGCGGCGGGCTGGCCGACGGCCCATGGCGGGCCGGGCTGGGGGCCGATCGAGCGGCATATCTTTGAGGAGGAATGCTGTGCGGCGCATGCGCCGCGGCTCTTGCCCTTTGGGCTCAACATGCTCGGGCCGGTGCTGATCGCGTTCGGCACCGAAGAGCAGAAATCGCATTACCTGCCCCGCATTCTAGACGGCGCCGACTGGTGGTGCCAGGGCTATTCGGAGCCCGGCGCGGGGTCGGATCTGGCCAGCCTTCGCACCCGGGCGGTGCGCGAGGGCGACCATTACATCGTCAATGGCCAGAAGACCTGGACCACGCTGGCCCAGCATGCGGACTGGATCTTTTGCCTGGTGCGCACCCGCAGCGAGGGCAAGCCGCAGGAGGGGATCAGCTTTCTGCTCATCGATCTGGCCTCGCCCGGCATCGAACGGCGCCCGATCCGCACCATCGAGGGCGGGTATGAGGTCAACGAGATCTTCCTCACCGATGTCAAAGTGCCGGTCGAGAACCTTGTCGGCGAAGAGAACCAGGGCTGGACGATCGCCAAATACCTGCTGGGTCATGAGCGCACGAATATTGCCGGCGTGGGCTTTTTGCTTGCGGCCTTCGAAGAGGTGCGCGCGCTGATGGCGCGAACCCGCCGGGCCGGCCGCGCGCTGACCCAGCATCCGCTTTTTGCCGCGCGGCTTGCGGGCATCGAGGCCGAGCTTGCGGCGCTGAAGGTCACCAATATGCGCATGCTGGCCGGTGAGGGCGCGAGTGGGGGCGCGAGTGGGGGTGGGGGCATCGCCCCGCATGTGCCCTCGATGCTCAAGGTCAAAAGCACCGTGATCCGCCAGGCCATCGACGATCTTGCCCGGCGCGCGCTCGGCCCCGCCGCGGCGCTTTTTCCCGGCACCGGGCCGGAGGGCAATGCGGCATTGCTGGGTCCCGAGGAGCAGCGGCTGGCATCGCGCTATTTCAACAACCGCAAGCTGTCGATCTTCGGGGGCTCCAACGAGATCCAGCGCAACATCGTCACGCAGCAGCTGCTGGGCCGGCTGTGACAGGCGACAGGGCGCGCGCCGGCGGCGCTGCGCAAAGAGGTTAGGGGGCGGGCATGGATTTCGCGCGCGGCGAAGACCGCCAGATGCTCTTTGACACGCTGGGGCGGTTCCTGTCCGAGCGTTGCCCGCCAGAGCGGCGCATGGCGGTGGCCTATGAGCCGCCCTTTCACGACCCCGCGATCTGGGCGGAGCTGAGCGAGCTTGGCATCCTCTCCGCGCTTGCGCCCGAGGATCGCGGCGGGTTCGGCGGCACGGGCCATGACATTGCCACGGTCTTTGAGGCGCTCGGCGCCGGGCTGAGCCCCGAGCCGGTCTTGCCGGCCCTCCTGGGGCTGAGGGTTCTTCTGGCCACCGACCGCGACGTGACGGCCGCCCTGCACGGGCAGGAAAAGCTTGCCCTGGCCTGGAATGAGGGCGAAGGCGGGCTGGATCTGTCGGGCCTGACGACCCGGGCCGAGGGTGCCGGCGGCACCTGGCGGCTGACGGGGCGCAAATCGGTTGTCTATGGCGGTCAGGTGGCCGATCGGTTCGTGGTCGCGGCGCGGCATTCAGGCGGGTTGGGGCTCTTCGAGCTGGCGCGCGATGCCGCCCGGGTCGAGCCCTTCGGCATGGTCGATGGCGGCGGCGCGGCCGAGCTTTTTCTCGATGACAGCCCCGCGCAGGCGCTGCTCCTTGAGG
The DNA here is from genome assembly GCA_038521775.1 of Pseudomonadota bacterium. Taxonomy (GTDB): domain Bacteria; phylum Pseudomonadota; class Alphaproteobacteria; order Rhodobacterales; family Rhodobacteraceae; genus J013. Next base: position 2,417 of record JBCBKN010000254.1, read on the forward strand.
GCGAGCCGGTGCTGCGCGATGCGCTCGCCTGGGGCTGCGTGGCACTTTGTGCCGAGGCGGTCGGCGTGATGGACCGGACCATGGCGCTGCTCACCGATTATCTGCAGACCCGGACACAGTTCGGCCGGCCCATTGGCGGGTTTCAGGCGCTCCAGCACCGCTTCGTCGATCTGGCCATCGAGGTCGAGCAGGCCCGTTCGATCACGATCCTGGCGGCCGATGCGCTGGCAGGCGCCGCCGCGGACCGGCCGGTCTCGATGGCCAAGCATCTGGTCGGCCGGGTCGCGCGCCAGATCGCCGAGGAAGCCGTGCAGATGCATGGCGGCATCGCCATGACCTGGGCTGCCGAAATCTCCCATTGCGCCAAGCGCTTGGTGATGATCGACCATCAGCTTGGCGACACGGACGATCATCTGGAACGGCTGATGGCCGCGCCGGCGGATGCCTAGGCTGGCGGTGACCGGCAGGCAGCAGGCTGGCCCGGGCGGGGCCGGTGGGCCGACCATCCGCAGGCTGCCGGCCGGGTTGTGCGGCACGCACCGGGGCGGCAGGGGGCGCTGATGACCGGCGGCCCGGTTCTGATCGGCATCGATGCCGGCACCTCGGTGATCAAGGCGGTGGCCTTTGACACCGATCTGCGCCAGATCGGTCAGGCAAGCCGGCGCAACAGCTATGCCATGCTGCCCGGCGGCGGGGCCGAGCAGGAGATGGCCCGCACCTGGACCGACAGCGCCGCGGTGCTGCGCGATCTGGGCGAGGCGGTGCCCGACCTTGCAAGGCGGGCGCTGGCCGTTTCGGTCACCGGCCAGGGCGATGGCTGCTGGCTGATCGATGCGGCCGGCGAGCCGGTCCATGATGGCTGGCTCTGGCTCGATGCGCGTGCAGCGGAAGAAGCGGCGGCGCTGGCCGCCTCGCCTGGCTATGAGACGATCTACGCCCAGACGATGAGCGGGCCGCTGGCCTGCCAGATGCGCAGCCAGCTTTTGTGGATGCGCAAGCACGCGCCCGAGCTTATCGACCGCGCCGCCACCGCCTTTCACTGCCAGCACTGGATTTACTACCGGCTCACCGGTGCGCGGGGGCTCGACCCGACCCCGGCGCTTTACGGCTTTGGCGACAATGCGAGCCGCGCCTACAGCGATGCGGTGATCGAGGCCGCGGGGCTTGCCGATCTGCGCCACCTGATCCCGCCGATCATCGATGGGATCGAAGAGGCGCATCCGCTCTCGGCGCAGGCCGCCGCGCAGACCGGCCTGCCGCAGGGCTTGCCGGTGGTGATGGGCTATCTCGACGTGATGTGCACCGCGCTGGGGGCGGGGCTTTACGACCCCGATCTGCGCCCGGGCCTGTCGATCCTGGGCTCCACCGGCATCCATATGCGCTTTGTGCCCGAGGCCGCGTCGCTGACGCCCAATGCCGACCGCTCGGGCTACACCATGGCCTTTCCCGCGCCGGCCTTCGCGCAGCTTCACACCAATATGGCGGCAACACTGAACATCGACTGGCTGCTGGGCGTGGGGGCCGAGCTTTTGTCCGCGCATGGGGTGACCGCAGCGCCGGGCGATCTTCTCGACGGGCTCGATGCACGGGTCATGGAGGCGCGGCCCGGGGCGGCGCTTTATCACCCCTATATCTCGGTGGCCGGCGAGCGGGGGCCCTTCGTGGCACCCCGGGCCCGGGCCAGCCTCACCGGGCTGAGCCAAGAGACCGGCTGGTTCGACCTTGCCCGGGCGGTCTTTGACGGGCTCGCCCTGGCCGGGCGGGATTGCTATGCCTCGCTGGGCGGCCCGCCCGAGGATGTGCGCATCGCCGGCGGCGCGGCCCGCTCACCCGCCATGCGCAGCATCCTGGCCGCGGCGCTCAACCGTCCGGTGCGCAGCGTTGCGATGGAGGAGGCTGGCGCGGCCGGTGCCGTGATGATCGCCGCGGTCCAGCAGGGGCTTTTTCCCGACATCGCCGCCTGCCGCAATGCCTGGATCGACCCTTTGTTGCAGCCGGCTACCGCGCCCGACCCCGCGCTTGTGCCGATCTATGACGAGATGTTCGAGGTCTATCGCGCCACCCGCACAGCGCTCGCCCCGGTCTGGCCGGCGCAGGCCGATCTGGGCGCGCGCACAGGCTGATCGGGCATTCGCACCACCCGGCTTTCAAGACCCGGCGCTACCGGCGCCCCACAAAAGACACCGGAGGACAGTCCATGACCAAAGCCGAACGCGCCCTGCGCCAGGCCATTATCGACAAATGCCGCTTTATGAATGCAAGCGGGCTCAACCAGGGCACATCGGGCAATATCTCGGCACGGTTTGAGGATCGGATGCTGATCAGCCCGTCGGCCACGCCTTATGACGCCATGGAGCCCGAAATGATCGCGTCAATGCCGTTCGATGCGGAATACGGCACCTGGGAGGGGCCGCTGAAACCCTCCACCGAATGGCGGTTTCACTTCGACATTCTCAAGGGGCGCCCCGATGCGGGCGCGGTGGTGCATGCCCACCCGACCTATTGCACGGCGCTGGCAATGGCGCGCAAGGAGATCCCGCCGGCGCATTACATGATGGCCGCTTTCGGCGGGACGACTGTGCGCTGTTCGCCCTATGCCCGGTTCGGCACGGCCGAGCTGTCGGCCCATGCGCTGGCGGCGCTGGAGGGGCGCACCGCCTGCCTTTTGGCCAATCACGGCTCGATTGCCATCGGCGCCGATCTCGACAAGGCGATGTGGCTTGCCGTGGAGCTGGAGACCATCGCGCGCCAGTTTTACATGACGCTCTTGATCGGCGGGCCGGTGCTCCTATCGGACGACCAGATCGCCGAGACCGCCGCGGCCTTCGGCTCCTATGGTGTGCAGGACGATCACAAGAAGGTCGCCACGGCCAAATCGGCCAAGCCCGCGACCGCAAAGACCGCCGCCAAGCCCGCGACCAAAGAGGCGAAGTCGACGGCGAAAAAACCGGCAAAGAAGCCGGGCGCCAAGGCCAAGACCAGCAAGGCCTGATGCGCCGATGACCGCCTTTGCCGATCTGCGGGCCTCGGCGGCCTTTGCGGCGCTGGTGGCGGTGTCGGCGCGGCTGGGGCGCGATCCCGCCCAGGTGCAGGCGGCAGGCGGGAACAGCTCGCTCAAATCGGGCGGGGCGATGTGGGTGAAGGCCTCGGGCTTCTGGCTGGCCGAGGCCGAGGCGCGTGACATCTTCCTGCCCGTCGATGTGGCAGGGCTTCGTGCGGCGCTGGAGGCTGGCGACGACCCCGACGCGATGGCCTTCGTGCCGGCCGAGGCCAATCCGGCCGGGTTGCGCCCCTCGATTGAAACCACGCTGCACGCCACGCTCGACTGGCCCGTGGTGCTGCACAGCCATTGCGTGGCGACCATCGCCACGGCGGTACGCGCGGATGCCGAGGCCGTGCTGGCCGAACGGCTCGCAGGGCTCGACCCGGTCTTTGTGCCCTATGCGATGCCCGGCCCATCGCTCGCCCGGGCCATCTTGGACAGGGCCGGCGCGCGCGCGCGGGTGGTGGTGCTGGGCAATCACGGGCTTGTGGTGGGCGGCGAGGATGTGGCAACGGCCGAGACGCTCCTGCGCGAGGTCTCGGCGCGGCTCGGCGCGGGCCCTGAAACCGCGAGGGCTGGCGGCGATGCCGCGGACCCTTCCCCCGATGCGGACCCTTCCCCCGATGCGGACCTGGTGGCGCAACTCGAGGGCTCCGGCTGGGCGCCGGCCCGGCATGCGTCCACCCATGCGCTGGCACGCGACCCGGTGCTGTGCGCGGTCGTCGATGGCGGCAGCCTCTATCCCGACCATGTGATCTTTCTGGGCCCCGGCGTCGCGGTGGCGCGGGCGGGTGAGACGCCGGACGCGGCGGTCGCGCGCCTTGGTGGGATGTCCAAACTCCTGCTCCTGCCGGGGCAGGGCGCGGCGCTCCGCTCCGATGCCACCGCGGCCCAGCACGCAATGGCGCGTTGCCTGGGCGATGTGGCGGCACAGGTCGCGCCGGGCGCGGTCCTCACCCGGCTGAGCCCTGCCGATGAGGCCGCCCTTCTCAACTGGGATGCCGAAAAATATCGCCAGGCGCTGGAAGCGGCACGCGAGGCCGGCCAATGAGCCGTCTCGCATTGGGCATCGACATCGGAACCTCGGGCGTACGGGCGGCGCTGCTTGACGCCGAGGGGGCCGTGGTTGGAATGGCCGCAGCGGCGATGTCCGACCACGCCCCGGACGCGGGCGCCGAACCCCCCGACCCGCGCGCCGACACGCAGGCCGACACGCAGGCCGCCACGCATGCAGGGCCAAGGGACTGGCATCGCGACCCCGTGGTCTGGCAGGCGGCGCTTGCCGCAGCACTTGCCGAGCTGGGCCGCAGCCACGATCTGGGCGCGGTGGCGGCATTGGCGGTGGACGGCACCTCGGGCACCGTGCTTGCGCTTGATGGCGATGATGCGCCGGTGGGGCATGCGCTGATGTACAATGACGCGGTGTCGGACCCGGCGATCCCTGCCGCGATTGCTGCGCATGCACCCCGCGACAGTGCCGCACATGGCGCGGCCTCGGCGCTTGCCCGGGCGATCGCGCTGCAGGACCGTCCTGGCGTGGCCCGCATTCTGCACCAGGCCGA
>JBCBKN010000255.1:0-7002 GCA_038521775.1 Pseudomonadota bacterium
ATGTTGCGCAACCGGTCCGCCTCGGGCCGGGCCTTGCCGACAAGATCCCAGATCGCCAGACCATGCGCCCAGGTCTCCATCTGACGCGCGGTCATCGCCGAGCGGGCCGACATTTCGGGCCCCACCCAGGGCAGGCGGTGCTTGGGGTCGATATCCGACCAGCGCGCGGCAATGTCGGCAGAATAGGACGCCCAGAGCGCCCGCAATGCATCGCCGCGCAGATCGGTCGCGCGGGCCTCCTCGGCCCGGGCACTGCCCCCTTCAATCGCGGCAAACATCTGCGTGACGTCCTGGCGGAACCCCTCCGGATCGGTCAGCGCGCGGTCCTGCGCGCGGTTCCAATGGTGCAGATGGAGCAGGATCTCATTCGGCGTCCACCCTTTGAATGCGGTGGGGCGGGTCCACATCTCCGGGTCGAGCTCTTGCAGGAACCCATCAAGCGCCGCGCTTTCCGCGCCGAAATCGGCGGCCTGGTCCAGCATTATGCTGCCTTTGCGTTCATCGTTCGGACCAGCTCGGCAATATGCGCGGGGCCGACCTCGCAACAGCCGCCCAGGATGGTGGCACCCTGCGCGGCCCAGGCGGCCGCATATGCGGCATAGCGCTCTGGCGAGAGGTCCTGCCGGGTGCTGAGCCCGTCGACCGAGGAAAAGACGTCAAGATAGCTCGGCTCGACCCGAACAAACCCGTTTGCATAGGCGCCCAGCGGCAAACCGGTACGGGCCAGCACCTGCAGCGCAGCGCCCACCATCTCGGGCGGGGCGCAATTGACCAGAAGCGCCTGTGGCGTTCGGTCCGCCAGCACCGGCAGAAGATCCGCCAGCGGCTCGCCCGAGCGAAGCCGCGTGCCATCATCGTCGAGCACGGTCACGGCCAGCCAGACCGGCTTTCCCAGCGGCAGGGTCGCGTCGAGCGCGCATTGCACATCATGCACCGAGGCCATTGTTTCCAATAGCAAAAGATCGACATGCGGGGCCTGCAGCGCCGCGATCTCGGCAAAGAGCGGAACCGCCGTCTCGGCCTCCGGCGCCATATCGGGGCGGTAGGACCAGCCCAGCGGGCCGATGGCCCCAGCGACAAGGCCCGAGCCATGCGCATCGCGGGCATCACGGGCGATCTCGATGGCCATGAGCTGCAGCTCGGCCAGGCGGTCCTCGATCCCGGCCCGCCGCAACCTGTCGCGGTGGATGGCATAGGTGTTGGCCGTGGCGATCTGTGCACCGGCGGCAAAGAAGCTTGCATGCACGTCGCGAAGCACCCCGGGATGGTTGAGCATCAGCCCCGTGGCCCAGAGACCGTCGGGCCGCGCCCCGCTGCGGCGCAGCAGCTCCTGACCGACGCCGCCATCGAGTATCGTGACCATCACCTCACCTCCCCGCTCTTGCATCGTTTGGCGCTTTGAGGGCGCCGTGCCGTGCAGATGTTCCAACCGTGCAGATGTTCCAACCGTGCAGATGTTCCAACCGTTGCTGCGCCTTTTCCAACCGTGCTGCGCCGGCCTGCGCGGGCGCCTCACATCGCCTCCACGATCAGGGGCATCTCCAACCGGTATTCCTCCAGATTTGCATCGCCCGATTGCGCGCGGCGCGGCGGGGTCATGCCCGATGCCGGCGTCTCGATCCGATCGATCACCGCAAAAAGCCCCCCGCCCGAGACCGGGGTCAGAACCGCATGCCAGACATTGCGGTGGTAGTTGACGCCCTGATCGCCCCGCGCAAGAAAGGCAAGCGGTGCGCCGGGCACCCCGCCAGCATCCGGCGCGACAACGACCAAATAGCGTGCGCCCCCCATTGGCACAAAGCACTGGCTGCCCAGCGGGTGGCGCTCCATCAGGGTGATCTCGACCGGCATAGTCCGGAGCTCGGCGACAAAGAGGCTGACCCCGGCGCGGCCGGCCTCGAACTCGAGCCCTGCACGATCGTGATACCGCTCGCAGCGCCCCTCATTGATCAGACGATCCGGCGTGCCGGTGGCCTCCAGCACGTCGCCAAACGGATCGAAGGCCGCCGCTGTCAGCGGCTGGGCGCGCAGTCGGGTCATCCTGGGCCCTCCCTCCCGACCCGGCCACCGCCGGGAAGGTCCAGCGGCGGGTGGCGGTTTACATCCTTATAGAGGAGATAGCGAAACCGCCCGGGTCCCGCCGCCACGCAGGCCTGCGGACAATAGGCGCGCAGCCAGATGAAATCACCGGCCTCGACCTCGACCCAATCGGCGTTGAGCCGGTAGACGGCCTTGCCCTCGAGCACGAAGATCCCGTGCTCCATGACATGGGTTTCGGCAAAGGGGATCGAGCCACCGGGTTCGAAATTCACGATGTTCACATGCATATCGTGGCGCAGATCGAGGGGGTCGACAAACCGCGTGGTCGTCCAGGCACCGGCCGTGCCGGCCATCTCGACCGGGCGGTGCGCGTCCTCTCGGGTGACGAAACTCGCCGGCGGCGCAAGCCCCGGCGCGGGCTGAAACCGCTTGCGGATCCAATGGATCTGCGCCGGTTCGGCGCCGGGGTTGCGGATCTGCCAGGCCGCACCGGGGGCAAGATAGGCATAGCCGCCGGGCGCGAGGCTGTGGGCCTCTCCGTCCACTGTTAGCGTCACCCCGCCCTGGGTTGCAAAAAGCACCGCTTCCGCACCCTGCGCCGGATCGGGCCTCTCCGACCCGCCACCGGGCTCCAGCTCCACGACCATATAGGCGAAGGTCTCCGCAAAGCCCGAGAGCGGGCGGGCCAGCATCCAGACCCGGCTGCCATGCCAGCCCGGCAAATGGCTGGTCACGATGTCGCGCATGGTGCCGCGCGGAAGCACCGCATAGGCCTGGGTGAAGATCGCCCGGTCGGTCATCACGACGCTCTGCCCCGGCAGCCCGCCCGGCGGACCGGCATAGGCCGCTGGCGCTGCGCGCGCGGGACGGTCGGGATGGGACATGGCACGGGGCTCGCCGCTGGTAACGCTTGGCCCGATCCTATCCGAAAGCGCGGATCGGGCAAGCGCGCTCACCTTGGATGGGCAAGGCCCCAGCGCCGCAGCGCATCGATCGCATCGGAAAGCGCGCGGCCCTTCTCGGTCAGGCTGTACTCAACCCGGGGCGGGACCACGGCAAACACCTCGCGGTGCAGAATGCCGTCCGCCTCCAACTCGCGCAGCTGTTTGGTCAGGCTGCGCTGGCTGACCGACCCCACCCGGCGCGACAATTCGTTAAAGCGCAGCGTGCCGCTGAGCAGGTGATAGATGATCAGGCCCTTCCACTTGCCCGAGATCTGCTCAAGCGCCGCCTCGACCGGACAGCCGGCGCTGCAATCATAGCGGGCAAAGCGGTGGGCGCCGGTCTCGGGCCCAGCACCAGGCCCAGGGTCGGGAGAACCGGCGTCGGGAGCAGCATCGGAACCGGCGTCGAGCTCAGCCTCCGGCCCGGCATCGGGGTGATCTACAGTATCCATTTCTACCGTATAGGTCCAAATGATGCGTACTTGCAAGCGGCGGCGGACTCCGACTAGCTCCCTGACGATCCCTCGATAGGAGTGCCCGATGAGCTTGACCATCCTCGCCCAGATCACCGCAATTCCCGGCAAGGAAGACCTTGTGCGCGCCGAGCTTGAAAAGCTCGTCCCGATCACCCGGGCCGAGCAAGGCTGCCTGCAATACGACCTGCATGTCGACACCGAAGCGGCGGGCTTTTTTGTCTTTTACGAGACCTGGGAAAGCCGCGCGCTTTGGCAGGCGCATATGAACGCGCCGCATCTGGCCGCCTATATGGCGGCGACCGAGGGGGCGGTGAGCGGCTTTGTGCTCAATGAGATGACAAAGATCGCCTGATCGGAAGGAGGCGCCGCAATGCCGTTTTGCGCAGTGCTCGAGGTCACCCCGACCGCCGAGGCCTTGATCCCTGGCCCTCTGTCCGCGGTCGGCCCGTTGGTTGCAGTCGGCCCGTTGGTTCCCAGGCCTGGCGGGCGGTACCCTGCCCATACCGCATCGCATCAGCGCCTGGAGGGTGACCGTGCCGCCCCTGCACCGCGCGCTGTCCTGCAACGGCCGACTCGTGCGGCGGCGCATGCCGTCATGGCCGATCCCGATGACATCGCCCATCTGGCCGTCCGCCAGGCCGGATCGGTCAGCCATCATGCGCTGATCGAGCGCAAGAGTGATACGGCGTGAGCGCGGGCATGACCGACCCTTCCAACGCGGCGGCGCGCACGCTCCTGATCACTGGCGCCACCGACGGCATCGGCCTTGAAACCGCAAAACGCCTGGCCGGGCTGGGGCACGACCTTCTGCTCCATGGCCGCAATCCGGCCAAGCTGGACGCCGCGAAAGCGGCGGTGCGCGCCGTTGGCGGCTTGGGCCGCATCGACACATATCTGGCCGATCTGGCCGATCTTTCGCAGGTCGCCGCGCTGGCGCAGGCTGTGTCGGCCGACCTCGCCGCGCGGTCGACCCGGCTTGACGTGCTGATCAACAATGCCGGGGTCTACAAGAACCCTCAGACCATCGCCGCCGACGGGCGCGACATCCGCTTTGTGGTCAACACGCTTGCCCCCTGCCTTCTGGCAACTCTGCTGATGCCAAAGATGCCGGTCGGCGGGCGGGTGGTGAACCTCTCCTCCGCAGCACAGGCCCCGGTCAATCTGCGCGCGCTGGCCGGCGACGAGCGGTTGGACGATATGGCGGCCTATGCCCAGTCCAAGCTGGCGCTTACCATCTGGTCGCAGGAGACGGGCGCGCGCTTTGGCCCGCAGGGACCCGCCCTGATCGCGGTCAATCCCAGCTCGCTTCTGGCCAGCAAGATGGTCAGGGAAGGGTTTGGCGTGGCCGGCAGCGATCTGGGCATAGGCGCCGACATCCTCCTGCGCGCCGCCCTCGACGATGCGTTTGCCGCCGCCACGGGACGGTATTTCGACAATGATGCCGGGGTGTTTGCGCCGCCCCATCGCGAGGCGGCCAACCCCGCGCGCGCCCGGGCCATCGTCTTGGCCATCGACTCGACCATCGACAGGGCGCTCGCGGCCCATCTCGATGCCGCGGCTGGAGGTGAGACATCATGAAAGCCGCCGGCCGGTGCTGTGCACGGGGCGGGGCGGCGCAAGGCGGTACTGGAGGAGTTCCGAGGCAAAGCCACCCTTGCAGGGCCGGGTCGAACAGGGCAGTTTTGTGACCGGTATCGGCACCGGTACCCGCAGTTGCCCGGCGCATATTGCGCGCGCGGTGCCAAACCAGGGGCACGCCATGAAATCTGGTCCAACCGTGACGATGCGCGACGTGGCCGAGGTCGCCGGCGTCTCGCGCATGACGGTGAGCCGGGCGTTGCGCAAGGACAGCCCGGTCTCCAAGGAGACGCGGGAGCGGATCCTGCGCGTTGTGCGCGAGATGAACTATGTGCCCGACCAGATGGCCGGCAGCCTGTCGACCAAACGCTCAGGCTTTGTTGCCGTGCTCGTCCCGTCGCTCAACAACCTCCATTTCGCCGAAACCGTCCAGGCCCTGACCGAGGCGCTGGAACCGTCGGGCCGACAGATCCTGCTGGGCCATACCGGGTATTCAGCGGCGCGCGAGGAGGCGCTGATCGAGGAGATGCTGCGCCGCCGGCCCGAGGCGATCGTTCTGTCCTATGACGGGCATTCCGACCGCACGCTCGCGCTTTTGACCGATGCGCAGGTGCCGGTGATCGAGCTGTGGGAGACGCCCGAGGATCCGGTCTGTCACACGGTGGGCTTTTCCAACCGGACCGCCGCCCAGGCGATGACGGCGCGCCTGATCGGGCTGGGCTATCGCCGCATCGCGTTTCTGGGCGAGGCGCAGGATGACTGGACCCGCGGTGCTGAGCGGCGCGAGGGTTTTCGGGCCGAAATGACCGCCCGCGGCTTGTCGGCAGAGCGCTGTTTGCAATATGGCAGCCCGCCCCTGTCGATCGAGGATGGGGCCGCCGCGCTCGATCTCCTGTTGTCGCGGTTTCCCGACACCGATTGCGTCTTCTGCGTGTCCGACCTGCCGGCCTTCGGCGCGCTCTCGCGGCTTGTCGATACCGGGCGCCGGGTTCCCGAGGATATCGGCATTGCCGGGTTTGGAAATTTCGAGGTGTCGCGCTTTTCGAACCCCACCATCACCACGCTGGTCGTCGATCCGCGGCGCATCGGGCGCGAGACCGGCAAGCTGATCGCGCGCTGTCTGGCCGGCGAAGGCGCCGATGACACGACGGTCAAGATCGACGTGCCGGCCGAGGTGGCCCTGCGCGGCAGCACCCGAGCCCGCTGACGGCCGGCCCCGGATCCCGCCCCTCCGTTTTGGGGCTTGTGCGGTGTTCCGGGCTGTGTCAGTGTTACCGGTAACAAAAAGGCTCCAGGGAGGCTTGGCGCGCGCATGCCGACGATTCAGCTCGACCGGCTGGTCAAACGCTACGGCAATGTCGAGGTGCTGCACGGCATCAATCTCGACATGGAGGACAATGAGTTCACGGTCTTCGTGGGCCCCTCGGGCTGCGGCAAATCCACCACGCTGCGGATGATCGCGGGGCTTGAGGATGTCTCGGATGGCGAGATCTATGTCGACGGCAAGCCCGTCAGCCATCTGGAGCCCAAGGACCGTGACCTTGCCATGGTCTTTCAGGACTATGCGCTCTACCCGCATATGAATGTCGCGCGGAACATGTCGTTTGCGCTGCGGCTGGCCAAGCGCCCGGCCGCCGAGATCGACCGCAAGGTGCGCGATGTGGCCGAGATCCTGGGGCTGACGGAGTATCTCACCCGCAAACCGGGCGAGCTGTCGGGCGGGCAGCGCCAGCGCGTGGCGATGGGCCGGGCCATGGTGCGTGACACGGGGATCTTTCTGCTCGACGAGCCGCTTTCAAACCTCGATGCCAAGCTGCGCGCGCGGATGCGCACCGAGCTTGCCGAGATGCGCGCGCGCATCAACAAGAACTTCATCTACGTCACCCATGACCAGGTCGAGGCGATGACGCTGGGCGACCGCATCGTGGTAATGAGCGGCGGGCATATCCAGCAGCAGGGCAGCC
>JBCBKN010000256.1:0-6976 GCA_038521775.1 Pseudomonadota bacterium
TAGCAGATCGGGCCGTTGTAATCGTCCTTCAGCCCCAGCTTCTCGGTCGAGGGGATGCGGTGGATCATCGACATGTATTCTTCCTCGATCCGCTCCAGATCGAGGGGGAAGAGATCGGCGCGGAAGCTTTCCGGCACGCCATGGGCAAAGCGCGCCGGGGCGCCCTGCTCATAGGGCCCCAGGATCCAGCCGCCGCGCTCCTCGCGCACATACCATTTGGCATCGGCATCGCGCAGCACCGGGTGCTCGGGCTGGTCCGCGCGCCAGGCAACCAGCGCGGGGTCGGGCTCGGTGACGATGTATTGATGCTCAACCGGGATTGCCGGGATCTTGAGGCCCAGAAGCTGGGCTGTGCGCTGGGCGTGGTTGCCGGTCGCCGTCACCACATGCTCGGCACGGATCTCGAAGGCGTCCTCCGTGGGCTCCAGATTGCCGCCGCGCTCCCCCATGATGCGGCCCGAGACCACCCAGTCCGACCCGGTCCAGCGATAGCCATCGACCTGGGCGCGGCGCACGATCTCGGCGCCAAGCTGCCGCGCGCCCTTGGCCATGGCCTGGGTGACATCGGCGGGGTTGATATAGCCATCGGTGGGGTGAAAGATCGCGCCCTTGAGGTCTTCGGTCCGCACCAGCGGCCAGCGCTCGCGGATCTGCGCGGGGCTCATCCATTCGAAGGGAATGCCCACCGTCTCGGCGGTCGATGCATAAAGCCGATACTCATCCATGCGCTCGCGCGTCTGGGCCAGGCGCAGATTGCCGACCACCGAGAAGCCGGGGTTGAGGCCCGTCTCCGCCTCAAGCCCTTTATAGAACTTCACGCTGTAATCATGGATGTGGCTGGTCGCATAGGACATGTTGAAGAGCGGCAACAGCCCCGCGGCATGCCAGGTGCTGCCCGAGGTGAGCTCGTCACGCTCCAGCAGCACGGTCTCCCAACCGGCTTTGGCCAGATGATAGGCGATCCCGCAGCCGACAGCCCCGCCACCGACCACTACGACCCGGGCTTGCGATTTCATGATGCGCCTCCCTGCGAACCCTGACATCCCTCTTTGCGGCAAAGGCCGGGCAGCGTCCAAGCCCCTGCGACGCCGGCGGGGCGAAATGCGACATGCCGCTTTGCGGGATGGCCCGCGCCTTAGCGCGTCGCCGCAATTGCCGCGCGCAGCTCGTCGAGCTCCTCGCACCCGGTCGGGCAGGCCCGTTCAAGCCGGGCGAGCAGGGCCTGCGCCTCGGCCATCCGGCCCAGCTGCACCTCCATCTCGCCCAGATATTCCAGCGCGCCCAGATGCACGGGGTTGATGGCCAGCGCCCGGTCGTAATAGGTGCGCCCGCGGGTAAAATCGCCCGATTTGCGCCAGGCATAGCCGAGCAGGGTCAGTATATCGGCATTTTGCGGTTCTGTCGCCAGCCGCGCGTCCAGGGCCGCAATGGCGCTGTCATAGGCCCCCGCCTCGATCCGGTCGCGCAGCGCGGCCAGTTCGGCATCGCCCGGATCTTCCGGGTAAACCGCCCCTGCCGGCGACGCGATCGCCAGAACAGCTGCAAACACCCATCCGCGCATCGGCGCTTCTCCCTCCAGACCCGTCGCGCGGCCCAGATTGCCGGGAATGCGGCGCCAGGAAAAGCCCTAGAGCGCGTCGGGCGCAACCGCGTCGGGCAGCCGGGACAGGTTGAGCCCGGCGTCGAGCCATCCCAGCATGCGCAGCGGCACATCGGCATCGATGGACAGATGGTCGGCGCGCCCAAACCGCAAGCCGATGGCGGTGTAGACCTCACGCTCATGCGGCACCAGGTAGAGAAAACTGCGCCCGGCGAAGGCCACCTCGGAGCCGAAATCCACGCCCGCAAGGGCCGTGGCGACATCCTCCGCATCGGCCGGCCTGGTCTGCGACAGCCGCAAGAGCACAAGCTGCCCCGCCGGCCCCGCGTAGAGAACCCGCGTGTCGATGGTGGGCTTGGCCGGTGGGGTGGCCTGCGGGTCGCGCGGTTTCAGCGGCGGGGTGGGCGGCGGCGTGCCACCGCGCGACCGGATCAGCGCCGCGCGTTGCCGGTAGCTCAGCTCATGACGCAGGGCGCGATAGGCCTCGTCATCGGTGATCACCCGCCGCTGCCAGCCCGCGGGCGGATGCGGCAGCATCTGCATCGGATCGATGATGTCCTGTGGCTGCGGCTGTGGCTGTGGCGGCTCGGCCTGATCGCGCAGGATCAGCCCGGCCAGTGCAAGCTCGCTGCGCATGGCATCGGGATCGGCCGGCCGGGGCGCTGCGGGGCTGTCGGCGTCGGCAACCGACCGCTCGTCCACCGTCCGTTCGTCGATTGTCCGTTCATCGACTGTCCGTTCGTCGACTGTCCGCTCGTCGACTGTCTGCCTGGCAGCCGTCCGCTCATCGGAGGCGGGCACCATGCGATTGAGAATGTCCGACATGGTTGGGAGTTCACCCACCGCCCGCGAGACATCGGCCGGCGAAGGCTCGGTCGCCTCGGCGCTGTCCGACAGGCTGCGCGATATTCCGAAGGCCGCAAATCCCAGGCAGATCAACCCGCCCAACAGGCCGATCCCGGCAAAGACAATCCTGGCCGTGCCACGGCCGGTCGGCTCACCCGCACCACTCATCGAACGCTCCCGCACGTCTACTCCACGCCACCGCGCATGCAATACCGAGCAAACTTGGCGGAATTCGGGTCAGAGCGCGGCGACCGGGATCACGATCGAGGGCATGTGATGGACAGTGCTCTCCCGCAGGTTTATCTGAGCGGCGAGTGTCACAGGAGGACCGGACATGACCGCAGCGCTCGACCCCGATTGGAGCGGACCCTTTGGCCTGCCCGATTTTGCCGCCGTGGCCGATGAGACCTTTCTGCCGGCCTTTGACGCGGCAATGGCCGAGGACCGCGCCGAGATCGATGCGATCGCATCGCAGGCCGACGCGCCCAGCTTTGCCAATACGATCGAGGCGTTGGAGCGCGCGGGCAAACGGTTGGAGCGGGTGAGCGCGATTTTCTGGAACCTTGCCGGGACCGACAGCAACCCCGAGCGCGAGGAGATCCAGCGCGCGATGGCACCGAAGCTGGCCGCGCATCGGACCGAGACGATGATGAATGCAGCGCTTTTTGCGCGCATCGACGCGCTGCATGCCGATCGCGCCGGGCTGAGCGCCGAGCAGGACCGCGTGCTGACCCTCTATCACCGGATGTTCGTGCGCGCCGGGGCGCAGCTGACCGGCGATGCGCGCAGCCGGCTGGCCGAGATCATGCAGCGCCTGGCCAGCCTCGGCACCCAGTTCTCGCAAAACGTTCTGGCCGATGAGCGGGACTGGACAATGCCCTTGTCGGCGGAGGATCTCGACGGTCTGCCCGATGATGTGGTTGCCGCCGCCAGCCAGGCGGCCGAGGAGCGCGGCGAGGCGGGGCATGTCGTCACGCTCAACCGCTCGCTCATCGTGCCGTTCTTGCAAAGCTGTCCGCGGCGCGACCTGCGCGAGGCCGCGTTCCGGGCCTGGAAGGCGCGCGGCACGTCGGGGGAAACCGACAACCGGCCGCTGATGTCAGAGACGCTGGCGCTGCGCGAGGAGCGGGCCCGTCTGCTGGGCTATGAGAGCTTTGCCGCCTACAAGCTCGACCCCCAAATGGCCAAGACGCCGCAGGCGGTGCGCGATCTGCTGATGGCGGTCTGGAGCCCGGCCCGCGCCCAGGCCAATGCCGATGCGGCGCGGCTGACCGAGCTGATGCATGCCGATGGCATCAATGACAGGCTGCAGCCTTGGGATTGGCGCTATTACGCCGAGAAGCTGCGCCGCGATGAGCATGATCTCGACGAGGCGGCAC
Organism: Pseudomonadota bacterium; assembly: GCA_038521775.1. Classification (GTDB taxonomy): domain Bacteria; phylum Pseudomonadota; class Alphaproteobacteria; order Rhodobacterales; family Rhodobacteraceae; genus J013. Next base: position 3,826 of record JBCBKN010000256.1, read on the forward strand.
TCAAGCCCTATCTGCGGCGCGACCGCATGCGGGCGGCGACCTTCGATGTCGCGCAGCGGCTCTTTGGCCTCAGCTTTCACCCCATCACGGCGACGCTCTATCATCCCGAGTGTCAGGCCTGGGAGGTGCGCAAGGGCGACCGGCATATGGGCGTCTTCATCGCCGATGATTTCGCGCGCGCCTCAAAACGCTCCGGCGCCTGGTGTTCGGGGTTTCGCGGACAGTCGAATTTCGATGGGCCAGAGCGGCCGATCGTGGTCAATGTGTGCAATTTCGCCAAGGCCCCGGCCGGGCGGCCCGACCTTCTGACCTTTGACGATGCGCGCACGATGTTTCATGAATTCGGCCATGCGCTGCATGCGCTGATGTCCGATGTCACCTACCCGTTTATCGCCGGCACCTCGGTTGCGCGCGATTTCGTCGAACTGCCCAGCCAGCTTTACGAGCATTGGCTGACGACGCCCGAGGTGCTGACCGCCTTTGCGCTTCACACCCAGACCGATGAGCCGATGCCGCCCGACCTGCTCGGCCGGCTGCTGGCCGCCGAGAATTTCGATCAGGGCTTTGCGACGGTCGAATACACCGCCTCGGCCCTTGTCGATCTGGCGCTGCATTCGGGGCCTGCGCCCCAGGATGCGGTCGCTGCCCAGGACGCGGTTCTGGCCGAGATCGGCCTGCCGGATGCGATCACCATGCGCCATTCGGGGCCGCATTTCCTGCATGTCTTTGCCGGCGATGGATATTCCTCGGGCTATTACAGCTATATCTGGTCCGAGGTGATGGATGCCGATGCGTTCGAGGCATTCGAAGAAACCGGCAATGTCTTCGACCCGGCCATGGCGGCCCGGCTTGCCGAGCACATCTATGCCGCGGGCGGGTCACGTCCCGAGGAAGAGCTCTACAGAGCGTTTCGTGGCCGGTTGCCGGGGGTTGAGGCCCTTCTCAAAGGGCGGGGTCTCGCCGCCTGAGCCTTGCCCGACCCGGGCCGGTTCGCAGACCGGCCCCACCACGGGCCCCAAGCGCGGCGCCTTTACTGGCGCACGCGGTTCGCGCTCCAACCGACCACAACCTCCGAGGCCGTGATGTAAAGCGGCTCCATCAGCGCCAGCGCCTCGGCGCTCAGCCCGGCAAGGCTCACATCGATGATCACCTGGCCCGGGCCATTGGCCGAGCTGTCCTGAAGCCGGCAATACTGCACCTCATCGACCAGATCGCAGGCCATATGCAGCGGAAGCCCGTCGCGCAGCCAAACGGTCGGGTGAACGATCAGGGTTTGGGTGTCGGGCCAGCCGGGCGCGCGGCAAAGGCGGTAGCCCGCGACAAGATCCTCGCAATTGCCCGCGCCGATCAGAATGCGCCCCACCTCCTTGACGCGCCGGTCGTTGCGGTCGCGGCCCTCATCCAGGGTGACCAGCGCCGGCGGCTCCATCTGCAGGGTCACCGACACCGCCCGCGCCCGGATCGGGTCGCGCGCGCGGCCCCAATTCTTGGGATGCCGCCCCGGTGCGACGCGCGCATGCACAAAACTCGCGCAGGGCACGGCCACCCGGCGCCCGCCCACCAGGGCAAAGATCCGCGCATCCTCGATGCCGCCGCAAACATCGGGGCCGATCTCGAACCATGACCAGAAATTGTCGTCCTTCGCGCCGCCGAACATCATCGAGCGGCCATTGTCGGGTGCCGGGTAGAGAAAGCTGGGCGGGCCGTGCGATTGTGCGGAGGCCGGCAGGCCGATCAGCAAACAGAACACCGCGCCCAGCACCGATCCGATAAGCCCGCTTCCTCGCACCGTCTGTGCCTCCCCTGCCACGATCCAGCCCTAGCCCGCAGATGGGGCCTCGATCAAGAGGGACAAGAGCGGCGGGTGATCACAGGCCGCACGGCGCCGCAAACCCTCGGGGCCGTCGCAAAGGCAAGCCCAGGGTGCCGGGCAGCGGTCGGCGGGCGGATGGTCAAAACCCCACCTTCACATCCGGCAGCTCCAACCCGCGCATCAAATCCCGCACCTCCTGCCGCGCGGCGACGCGCGACATGCTCAGCCCCGCCTCGCCGGCATCGCGCAGATCAAGCAGGGTGAGCCCGGAGAGAAAGAGCTCACGAAACACCACCCGTTCGGAAAAGCCCGGCACAACCCGAAACCCGATCCGCTTGGCCAGATTGGTCAGCGCCGAGCCCACGCGCCGCTTGTTGCGCGCCTCCAGCATCGCCACCCGGTTGCGCATCACCACCCAATCGACCGGCTTCAGCCCGGCCCGCGCGCGCAGCTGACGGCTTTTCCAGACCATCTCGGCATAGATCGACGGACCCAAGACCTTGCCGGTGCCCGGATCGAGCCGGGCCAGAAGGTCGAAATCGATCAGGCTGTCATTCATCGGGGTGATCAGCGTGTCGGCCGCGGCATGCGCCATCTGCGCATAGCGGGTGTGCGCGCCCGGGCAGTCGATGATCAGAAAATCCGACATCCGGTCCATTTCGGCCAGGGCATCGGCAAAGCGGCCTTCCTCATCCCTTTGGGCCGCCTCGACACTGTCCAGATCGCTGGTCTCCAACCGGATCTGATGCGGCATGACCAGATCGAGCCCCTTGCGGGCATTGAATTCGCTGCGGTTTTCCAGATAGCGGAAAAAGCTGCGCTGGCGCATGTCCAGATCAATCGCCCCCACCCGCTTGCCGGCCTTGGTCAGCGCCGTGAAGACATGCATGGCGGTCGTCGATTTGCCCGACCCGCCCTTTTCATTGCCCATCACGATGATGTGCGCCATCTCACAGACCCTCCCGCCGCCATAGGTGCATATCCGAGCGCGGTCCGGCGGGGGAAGCAGGATCTTGCCGATTGCCGCAACCTGGGGTGAACTGCCACCTCATTGCCGCAGCGCTGTCACGCGCGTCGCCTGCGCGGCGAAGTTGAACACTGAGTTACGGGAGGGTCCGATGGGCGATACGATGAAAAAGGACGATGTGAAGCTGCGGGCAAAGGCATCCAGCTTCGCGCCAGGCGCCGCGGTGGCAATCGCCGGCCGGTCGCTGCCCTCGGCCGTGACCTCGGCCATCAAGGACGCGGTAAAACGGCAAAAGGCCAAGGAGCTGAAGGACCCCGAGGTGAAGGTCGGGCTGATCAAGGGCCATCTTTACCTGCGGCTGAAGGATGGCA
>JBCBKN010000257.1:0-6932 GCA_038521775.1 Pseudomonadota bacterium
AGATCTTGCCTCCCTCGCAGACCGACTTTAGGATCGGCTTTAGAACCGCGGCGACGCCATGCAATATCATCTCAACGGGTTTCGTCCCGGCAATCCAGAGGTTCATCCGGCCGCGCGCGCCCGGCCCGATGCGCCGCCCAAAACGCTCGATGCGCCGCCCGAAACGCCCGATGTGCTGCCCGACACGCTCGATGTTCTAATCGTGGGCTGCGGGCCCGCCGGGCTGACGCTGGCCGCATATCTCGCCGGGTTTCCCCAGATCTCCACCCGCATTGTCGAGCGCAAGCCCGGGCCGCTTGAGAAAGGGCAGGCCGATGGCATCTCTTGCCGCTCGATGGAGATGTTTGCGGCCTTCGGTTTTGCCGACACCGTCATCCGCCAGGGCTATCAGGTCAGCGAGACGACCTTCTGGGCGCCCGATCCGGCAAACCCGGCCCATATCGCCCGCCAGGGGCGGGTAGACGATGTCGAGGAGGGGCTGTCGGAGATGCCCCATATGATCCTCAACCAGGCGCGGGTTCACGACCTCTATCTCGATGTCATGCGCAATGCGCCCAGCCGGCTGGTCCCCGATTACGGGCTCGAGCTGGCCGGGCTCACAATCGATCCGGGCGCGGCCTATCCCGTCACGGCCATGCTGCGTGACACGGACACAGGCGAGATCCGCACCTGCCGGGCGCGCTATGTCGTGGGCTGCGACGGGGCGCGCAGCGCGGTGCGCGAGGCCATCGGGCTGCGGCTGGAAGGGTCCTCGGCCAACCAGGCCTGGGGGGTGATGGACATCCTGGCGGTGACCGACTTTCCCGACATTCGCTTGAAGACCCTGATCAAATCCGCCCGGGACGGCAATGTGATCATCATCCCGCGTGAGGGCGGCTATCTGGTGCGCCTCTATATCGAGATGGACCAGTTGCGCGAGGGCGAGCGGGTCTCGTCGCGCGCCATCACCAGCGAGACCCTGATCGCCGCCGCGCAGCGGATCTTTCACCCCTTCAGCCTGGATGTGCGCGAGGTGGTCTGGTGGTCGGTCTATGAGATCGGCCAACGCCTGGCCGCGCGGTTCGACGATCTGCCCGAGGCGCAGAGCGCGACTGGCCTGCCGCATGTCTTTATTGCCGGCGATGCCTGCCACACCCACAGCCCAAAGGCCGGGCAGGGGATGAATGTCTCGATGGGCGATGCGTTCAACCTGGGCTGGAAGCTTGCAGCGGTCCTGACCGGGCGGGCGCCGCCAGATCTCCTGCGCAGCTACTCGGCGGAGCGGCAGGCCGTGGCCGCGGATCTGATCGCGTTTGACCGGGATTGGGCGCGGATCATGAGCGCGCGGCCCGGCGCGCTGCCAGCGGCACAATCGGCTGCCACAGCGGATGATGGCGAGGATGCGGATTTCCAGCGCCATTTCATCGCGCATGGCCGCTACACCGCCGGCATGTCGGTGCGCTATGCGCCCTCGTCCCTGATCGGCACGGCGCGCTGGCAGGCGCTCGCGCCTGGCTTTCCCATCGGCGCGCGGTTTCATTCGGCCCCGGTGGTCCGGCTGTCGGACGCCCGGCCCGTCCAGCTCGGTCAGATTGTTCAAGCCGATGCGCGGTGGCGGCTGATTGCCTTCTGTCCTGCGCAGGAACCAGGCCCGTCCTCGGCCATTGCCGAGCTCTGCGCGTTTCTGGCCACCAGCCGCGCCTCGCCCTGTCGACGCCACACGCCCAAGGATGCCGACCCTGATGCGGTGATCGACCTGCGGGCCGTGTTTCCGCAAAACCGGCGCGATCTGGCGCTGGAGGCGATGCCGCCGGCGCTGCTGCCGCGCAAGGGACGGTTCGGCCTGATCGATTATGAGAAGATCTTCTGCGCCGACCCGTCGCCAGGCCGGAACATCTACGATTTGCGTGGCATTGACCGCGCGCAGGGCTGTCTTCTGGTGCTGCGCCCCGATCAGTATGTCGCGCATCTGTTGCCGCTGCACGAAACCGGCGCGCTGTCGGATTTTTTTGCCGGCATCTTGACGGAGGTTTAGGTTCCGTCTCGGTGGCCGCCCAGGCGGCGTCAGGTCAGGCGCAGCCGCCGGAGCCTGAGCGCATTGCCGATCACGCAGACCGAAGAGAGCGACATCGCCACCGCCGCAAACATCGGCGACAGCAAAAGGCCGAAAATCGGATAGAGGAGCCCCGCGGCAACCGGCACGCCGGCCGCATTATAGGCAAAGGCGAAGACCAGGTTCTGGCGGATGTTGCGCATGGTCGACACGGCCAGCCGCCGCGCCCGCACCACACCGCGCAGATCGCCGCCGGTCAGCGTGATGCCGGCGCTTTCCAGGGCCACATCCGATCCGCCCCCCATCGCGATGCCCACATCTGCCGAGGCGAGGGCAGGTGCGTCATTCACCCCGTCGCCGGCCATGGCAACCTTGGCGCCCCTGGCGCGCAGGGCGGTGACCAGGGCTGCCTTGTCGCCGGGCGAGAGGTCGGCGCGCACATCCTTGATGCCCAGCGCGCCGGCCACAGCACTGGCCGTGGTCGGGCTGTCGCCGGTGGCCATAACGATGTGCAGCCGCTGCCGGCGCAGGCTGTCGAGGGTTTCGGCCGCGCCGGGCTTGATAGGGTCGGAGACGGCCAGGATGCCCGCCAAGGCCCCGTCCGCCGCCACCAGGATCGCCGTCTTGCCCTGGGCCTGGAGCTTGGCGAGTCGGTCTTTCATGGGCGCAATGTCGATGCCCAGATCCTCCATCAGCGCGGCATTGCCGAGGGCTGCGGGAAACCCCGCCACCGAGCCGCGCACGCCCTTGCCCGGCACAGCCTCGAACGCGGTTGCCTCCAAATGCGGGGCGCCCGCTGCGCGCGCGCCGGCCAGCACCGCGCTTGCCAAAGGATGCTCCGAGCCACGCTCCAGCGCCGCAGCGATGCCCAGAAGATGCGGCGCGCCAAGCGGCCCGTTGGGCAGGGTGTCGGTGAGCGTGGGCCGCCCTTCGGTCAGGGTGCCGGTCTTGTCGATCACCAGCGTGTTGATCGCGGCCAGCGTCTCCAGCGCCTCGGCCTCGCGGACCAGCACACCGGCCTGGGCGCCACGCCCGGTTGCCACCATGATCGACATGGGCGTGGCCAGACCCAGCGCGCAGGGACAGGCGATGATGAGCACGCTGACCGCCGCGACCATCGCATAGCCCAGGGACGGGCTGGGGCCAAAGAGCAGCCATATGAACAGTGCGAGCAGCGAGATCCCGACCACGGCCGGCACAAACAGCCCCGCGACACGGTCGGCCAGCCGCTGGATCGGCGCGCGCGACCGCTGCGCCTGGGCGACCATGGCCACGATACGCGCCAGAACGGTCTCGCCCCCCACCGCCCCGGCGCGCATGACAAAACTGCCGGAGGTATTGAGCGTGCCGCCAGTGACCGCATCGCCGGCGGTTTTTTCAACCGGCAACGGCTCGCCGGTGAGCATGCTTTCATCGACCGAGGAATGGCCCTGCACCACCTGACCATCGACCGGAACCGCCTCGCCCGGGCGCACGCGCAGCCGGTCGCCCTTGGCCACGCGGTCGAGCGCGACATCCTCCTCGCCGGCCCCGGTCAGCCGCCGCGCGGTTTTCGGGGCGAGGTCGAGCAGCGCGCGGATCGCGTCGCCGGTGCGGTCGCGCGCCGACAGCTCCATGATCTGGCCCACCAGCACCAGGATCAGGATGACCGCGGCCGCTTCAAAGTAAAGCGGCGGGCCGTGCCCGACCTGCATCGAGGCCGGAAACAGCCCCGGCGCAAGCAGCGAGACGAGGCTGAAAAGATAGGCCGCGCCGGTGCCGATGGCGATCAGGGTCCACATGTTGAGATTGCCGGTGCGGATCGAGGACCAGCCGCGCAGAAAGAAGGGCTGCGCAATCCACAGCACCACCGGCGACGCAAGCGCAAATTGCAGCCAGCGCAGCGTCTGGCCGCCCAGCCAGTCGGCCAGGGGCAGGCCCAGCATGCTGCCCATCTCCAGCGCCAGCACGGCCAGCGCCAGCGGCGCCCCGATGCGCAGACGCTGACGGAAATCGACCAGCTCGGGGTTCGGCCCGTCATCGGCGCTGGGCACCATGGGCTCAAGCGCCATGCCGCAGATCGGGCAGTCGCCGAACTCCTCCTGCACGATCTGAGGACACATCGGGCAGGTGTAGATCGTGCCGGCCGCGGCCGGCTCGGGCATGTCGAGCGCATCCTCATAGGCCTGGGGTGCCGCCTCGAACTCCGCCTGGTTTTCGGCTGAGTAAAAATAGACCCGCACACCCTCATGCTTGGACATGTAACGGGCCGTCGACCGCCAGACCGTCTCGCCGCTGACCGGATCCATCGCGGTGAGGTAAGCCTCGGGATCGGCCAGAAACTTGTCCCGACAGCCCGTGCAGCAGAAATGGATGACCTCGCCGTCATGCTCGACCTGCGGCTTGCCGGCGGTCGGATCTACAATCATCCCGCAGACCGGATCGCGCGTGACCAGCTGGGCCGCATGCATGCCAAGAAGTGCGGTGTCGTCGGGCGGGTGAATGCTCATAATCTGCGCATCATCGGGTCCATGGCGGGAAGGTCAAGCTTGTTGCACAAGTCCGGTCAACCGCAAAGTCTGGTGTTGCCGAGGCCGGGATCCTCGACATCGATGCGAATTCCGAGGCGGTTGAGGAGCTGGGGCTGGAGACCTTTGCGCCAGGCGCGCTCGAAATGGCCGAGATCGACGGGGATTACGCTGCCGTGCCGGTCGATGGCTGGACGCAGATGATCGTCTATCGCAAGGATCTGTTCGAGGCAGCCGGGCTCGCGCGCCCGACAGCTATGCCGACATCCTCGCTGCAATCGAGGCGCTGCACAGCCCGCCCGACATTTACGGGTTCGTGGCGGCCACCAAAATCGACGAGAACTTCATGAGCCAGGTTCTGGAGCATGTGCTGCTGGCCAATGGCGCCAGCCCGGTCAGCGCCGAGGGCATCACCGGCTTTGACGAGGCACGGCTGGTCGAAGCGCTCACCTTTTACAAGGCCATCGCCAAGGCATCGCCGTCGGGCGAGCTTTACTGGAAGCAGTCGCGCGAGCTGTATTTTGCCGGCAAGGCCGCGATGATCATCTGGTCGCCCTTCATTCTCGATGAGCTGGCGGGCCTGCGCGACAGTGCGCCGCCCACCATCAATGACGACCCGACCTCGACCGAGCTTGCCGCCAAGACCGGCGTGGTCACCACCTTCGCCGGCCCGTCAAACCCCGATGGCGCGGCCTGGGCCGATATCCGCTATTTCGGCGTGACCAGCTCGGCCGACACCGATGCGGCAATCGAGTTTGTGAAATACTCGCTCGATGCGGGCTATGGCGAGACCCTCGCAATCGCGCCGGAGGGCAAGTTTCCGGTTCGCCGCGGCGACGCCGAGGATGGTTTGAAATTCGTCAAGCTCTGGTCGACCCTGCCGGTGGGGGTGGACCGCAAGGCGGCGTTGAGCGACCACTACCCCTCCGAGGTGATCAACCAGATCACACGGCGCTTCAACGAGCAGGCCGCCCTGGCAGAGCGCCTGCGCGCCGACACGCGCCACCTGATCGCCTCGGCCGGGTTTTGCGAGTATTTCGACCCCCTGAGCGGCGAAGGCGCCGGGGGCCGCGCGTTTTCTTGGACAGCAGCCGTCTGGCTCGACTGGGCCAGCCCGAGCGCGGAGGGCTAGCGATGGGGCATTTGCAGCTGAAAGCGGTCGAAAAATGGTTCGGCGAGGCGCAGGTCATCAAGGGGGTGGATCTCGACATCGCCGAGGGCGAGTTCGTGGTGTTCGTCGGCCCGTCAGGCTGCGGGAAATCCACGCTCCTGCGGCTGATTTCGGGGCTGGAGGAGATCAGCCGCGGCCATCTTCTGATCGACGGGCGCGATGTCACGGCCGAGCCGCCCTCGGGCCGCGGGCTGGCCATGGTCTTTCAATCCTACGCGCTCTACCCGCATATGACGGTGGCCGACAATATGGGGTTCGGGCTTAAAACCGCCGGCGCATCGCGCGCCGAGATCGCCCAGAAAGTCGGGCATGCCGCCCGGGTGCTGCGGCTCGACGCGCTGCTACAGCGGCATCCGCGCGATCTGTCGGGCGGTCAGCGCCAGCGCGTTGCCATCGGGCGCGCGATTGTGCGGGCACCGACGGCGTTTCTTTTCGACGAGCCGCTTTCCAATCTCGATGCCGCCTTGCGCGTCGAAATGCGTCTGGAGATCGCCAAGCTGCACCAGACGCTGGGCGCCTCGATGATCTATGTCACGCATGATCAGATCGAGGCGATGACGCTGGCCGACAAGATCGTGGTCCTGCAATCCGGGCGGATCGAGCAGGCCGGCCCGCCGCGGTCGCTTTATGAGCGCCCGGCCAACCTGTTTGTGGCCCAGTTCATCGGCAGCCCGAAGATGAATGTGTTTGCCGTCGATGCGCTGGCCGCCCAGGCGGGCCAGACCCGTCCCGAGATCCCGTCGGGCGCGGTGCAGATGGGCATTCGGCCCGAACATATCGAGCTTTGCGCGCCGGGGTCCGGGCATGTGCGGGGACAAGTCGATGTGACGGAGTATCTGGGCGCGGATGTGATGCTTTTTGTGGCCTGCGAGGGGCTGGGCACGCTGACGGTCCGCCATGTGGGCGATGTCGATGCCCCGCCGGGAACCGAGCTGGGCTTGCGGTTCGACCCCGCGCGGCTGCATTTCTTCGACGCTCAGGGGATCGCGCTGACCGGTTGATCCATGAAAGCCGATGCCCGGAATGCGGCCAGCCGGCTCAGCCGAGCAGGGTCAGCACGCGATCATGCAGGCGCGGGTTTGCCGTGGCCACCACCGCGCCGGCCGAGGCCGCGTCTAGCCCCTTGCCCTGCCAGTCGCTGATCACCCCGCCTGCGCCCTCGATCACCGGGATCAGCGCTGCGATGTCGAAGGCCTCGAGATTGGGGCCGCTCAGCGCAATC
>JBCBKN010000258.1:0-6904 GCA_038521775.1 Pseudomonadota bacterium
GCCGGCTCGACCAGCGCATCGCGGTAGCGAAACGCGCCGACCGCAAGCAGGCGACGCTGAAAGACCCGGTCGATGGTCTGCAGGTAAAACTCCTGCGTCATGTCCATCACCGCCAGATACTCGTCATAGAACGCGCGATGCGCGGCGGCACTGTCGCCATCGCCGCGCACAAGGTTGCGAAAATGCTTCAGATGCGCATCGACATGCCGGTCGAGATTCATCGACATGAAGCCCGAAAGCTGCAGGAACCCGGGATAGACGCGGCGCAAGAAGCCCTTGTTCGGCCAGGGCACGGTGACGATGACATTGGTTTCAAACCAGCTCAGCGGACGCTCGGTCGCCAGATCGTTGGGCTGTTTGGGATTGCGCGAGGTGTCGATGGGCGAGCCCATGAGGATGATCGAGGCCGGGCGCTTGGGATCGTTCTGCGCGGCCATCAGCGCCGTGGCGGCCATCACCGGCACACCCGGCTGGCAGACCGCCATGATCGACACCCGCTCGCCGCGCTCGGCCAGAAACTGGCTGAACTCGATGATGTAATCGATATAATCGTCGAGATCGAAGCGCCCCTCGATGATCGGCACGTCCCGCGCATCGATCCAATCGGTGATGTAGACCTCATGCTCGGGCAGCATCGCCTCGACCGTGCCGCGCAGCAGGGTTGCAAAATGGCCCGACATCGGCGCGACGATCAGCACCTTGGGATCGTTGCGCGCCTTGGCCACCACGGAATCGCGCTTGAAATAGACGAGGTTCCCGAAAGGTTTTTCGATCACCACTTCTTCGACCACCGGCACGATCTCACCTGAAACCTCGGTCTGGTCGAGCCCGAATTCCGGCTTTCCGTAGCGGCGGGTGGCGTTGATGAAAAGCTCAAAGGCCGCCGAGGTCGCGCGTGCGCCGTAGCTTGCCGCAAACGGGTTCAGCGGGCTTTGCAGCGCGTCGCGCCCGAGCCGTGCAGCCGCGCGCATCGGGCCCAGGGCGGCGTGAGAAAACTCATAGGCATGGTAGAGCACGTCAACACCTCATCAAAAAACCGCCGCCACTTATACACCCCGGCCTGACGCGTTCCGGTTAAAGGGTAGAGGCCATTTTGCAGTGCATCAAGAGACATGCGTCACAGCACGCAACAATCCTACAGAGTGGGACATGTCGGCGACGCAGCCTGTGCGGGCGGCCCCGGGCGGGCAGGTTTGCAAGGGCTTTGACAAGCGCTGAGCGCTGTGGCATGTGCGCCGATCTTGATTGCCCGCGGTTCCGACAAAAGGGGGCTCCGATGCCTGAAGTCGAATGGGGTGTGAAACGCCTGTGCCCGTCCTGCGGCGCGCGGTTTTACGACTTGAGCACCGATCCTGCCACCTGCCCGGCCTGCGGCTCCACCTTCAGCCTCGATGCGCTGAGCCTCAAGCGCAGCCGACCCGAACGCGCCGAACCCAAACCCGCGGCCAAACCCGTGCAGGCCGAGGTTGAGGACGATATCCTCGATGATGACGAGGAAGAGGCGATCGAGGTCGGCGACGATGTGCTGGAAGAGGATGATGACGACGAGACCGTTCCGCTCGAAGATATCGGCGAGCGCACAACCGACGAAACCGAAACCTGACCTCTGATCCGCGGCAAGGGCCCGGCGCCTGGATGCGGATGCGATGAATGCCTGGCGGTCTGTCGCTACGTCGATGCCATCGCGCCGGGCACCGCGCGCACGATTTCGCTTGAAAGGCGCAGACCGCTTGTCTAAACGCGAAGCCAACGGGGCCATAGCTCAGTTGGGAGAGCGCTTGAATGGCATTCAAGAGGTCAGGGGTTCGACTCCCCTTGGCTCCACCACCCCTCAAGTCCAATAGATTGAAATCATTAGAGGATTTTGTTTGAGGACGGTCTTGGCACACCCTTTCGCCGACACCTCAGACAAGTCGGGGCAATTCACCATTGGCGTCGAGATCGGCTCTATCATGCACGGGCAAGCACGGGCGGCACTGCACGCTTGTCGTTTTGGTCAGCCATCGCCCTCCTGCGCGCGCGTATTCGGAAGAATATCAACCAATAGGTCCGGCACCCCACACAGTCAAAGATTTGGCAATGGCTGCGTCGTGCATTCATCGGAGCGGTTGCGACCGCGCGCAGGCTGTCGCGACGCGCAATATGTAAAGCAGAGAGCCCTGACCAGACCTTCGGTTACAGCAGCTAGACCGAGTCAGTTTGCACGCGCGGCGCCAAGACACAAAGCTCGGAAGATCCGCAAACACCACTTTGCTTTGGGACAAAAGCAAATTTTGGAGAACAAAATATGAGAAATCTGTTCTTGTCGTTCGCTTTGGCTTTCTCGATTGTTCCATCGACGCTATATGCACAAACACCAAGAGATATAATTCAACGGATTTGGGAAGATCATATTTCTATTTGCGGTCGAGCTCTGGATTATCCATCTGAATTTCTAGGCGAGCAAGCTGCCCCAAATGGATATGAACGGATTGCCAAATTTGGATCGGAAGATAATTCTCTATACACCGTCAACTATTTCTCACAAGATCAGAAGTGGCGTGTTGTGATAGAGCTATTAGACTCGGGTGAGCGGATTGGGGTCACATGTCATGTTGGGTACTATAACTACAGTGACACCCCTTTATTTCCGAGATCTTCCGAATCGATTGAGTTGATCATAGATGAGTCTTACAAACATAATAGTGTTTTGATGTTGGGTGGATTTGTTTCTGCTATTGACAGCTCAGATAAAAATACTTCGTTATTATATGAAATAGGATTTGTCGTGGCCAGACTTTTTTTGGATCATCCGAGCGCATTGGGGCGTTTTGTAGCAAGCAAGCATGGAGTATCACTTTCTATTTCGGCAACCGTGGACCGAAAATGACAGTAGAGTCAGTTATTAACTAGTTTGATTTGCCCTCTTAGCCTTCTTTCCGTCCATCTTTGGGAACGAGAACGCCCTATGGGTTCTCAACCACCGAGTTCGGCGTTGGAAGGTTGAGCGCAGCCCATGCGGAACCGCAGGACGGGCCGAGACAGGATCGCAATAACCCGGACTGCCCCGCCCAAGCGCAGACCAGTGCATCCGGCGCATGAGGTCGGTGCGCGCCATGTCGAAAAGCCGGCCGCCGCGGGGTGCTGGAAACACAAGATCACTCCCGTGCAGGCGCGGCACGCGGCCCAGCAGACCGACAGCGGCACGCGAAAGCGGCAGAGGATGGTCGCGGGACATCTTCATGCGCGCGCCCGGGACTGTCCAAATTGCCCTGTGCAGATCGACCTCGCCCCAGACCATGCCCAAAACCTCGCCGGAGCGCGCTGCGGTCAAGGTGAGGACTTGCAACGCGCAGGCGGCCACCCCTATGCGGCCGGTGAGATCGCGTCCCCAATCCAGTACAGCGTCGGTGGCCAGTGCCGGTTGGTGCTGCACCTCTTGCAGAGGGCACGGGGTCAGATGTCCGTCTCGGCGTCACGCACGGTTTTGATGTCGCGCAGTGCGGCCCATTGATGGATGTCCTCGCGCCGCAGCGCACAGGCCATCAGGTCGGGGAACTGGTCGGGGGTGCAGGCAAAAACCGGGACGCCCAGATCCGCGACCTTGCCGGCGAGGACCGGATCGTAGCTCGGCCGCCCGGCATCGGTCAAAGCCAGCAGCACAACGACATTGACGCCCAGCCCCACCAGCCGGCCGATCCGGGCGAGCAGTTGCGCCGCATCACCGCCCTCATAGAGATCGGTGATCAGGATCAGATGCGATTTCGTGGGTTTTTCGATCCGGTCTTCGCAATAGGCAACCGCCTGATTGATGTCGGTCCCGCCCCCCAGCTGAACGCCGAAGAGAACCTCGACCGGGTCGGCGAGCTCCTCGGTCAGATCCAGGATCACCGTATCAAAACACACCAGCTTGGTCTGGACCACCGGCAGGGATGCCATCACCGCCGCAAAGATCGAGGCGTAGATCACCGATGTTGCCATCGAGCCCGACTGGTCGACGCAGAGCACCACCTCATCGAGATCGACGATGCGGCGCTGACGGCGCATGAAGCCAATCAGGCGCTCGGGCACAACGGTCCGATAGTCCGCCTGATAGTTGTGCAGGTTGGCGCGGATGGTTCGGGGCCAGTCGATATCGGCAAAGCGCGGCCGGGTGCTGCGTTTGGATTTGTCGACGGCCCCGCGCAGGGCCTCGGCCGTCTGCCGCTCCAGCCGCGCCATCAGCTCGGCCACCACCTTGGCGATAACCTGGCGCGCGGTTTCCTTGGTCTTGTCCGGCATGATCCCGCGCATGGTCACCAGATCGGCAACGAGGTTCACATCCGCCTCCATCGCGGCCAGGAACTCCGGCTCCATCAGCATCTGCTTGAGGCCCAGCCGGTTGAACGCGTCCCGCTGGACGATCTGCACGACGGCCGACGGGAAGAACTCGCGAACATCACCCATCCATTTTGCAACCCGCGGCGCAGACCGGCCCAGCCCACCGCGGCCTTTCTTGCCCTGCTCATCATCGGCATTGTAGAGCGCGGTCAGCGCGGCAGAGAGCCGCTGATCGTCCTGCGACAGGTCCGCGTCATCGCCGCCCAATGCCAGACGCCAGCGCCGGTTCCGTTCATCCATGCGGCTGGCCTTTCAGGATGCCGGCGATGCGCTCAAGATGCCGAGGCCAGAACGCATCGGCATTGGGGGCCAGGCGCAGCTCGGCCGAGGCTGTGGCCGCGCCGAAAAGCGTATCCATCAGGCGTTTGCGTTCGGTGCGGTCCATCGTGGCAAAGATCCGTCGGAACAGGGGCAGATGCTCGACAAAAGCCTCGCCGTCCAGCCCGGCGATCCAGCGATCGACACAGTCGCGCAGGCCCGCATCATAAAGCAGGCGCTGCGCTGCACCCTCAAGAAAGCCGCCAAAGAACCCTGCGGCATCGGCCACGGTCACACCGGGCGAGAGCATGCGCGACAAAAGGGCGACCGCCTCGTCCGAGGCCATCTGCCCCGCCTCGTAAAGCAGCCTTGCGGCGAGCCCTGCGATCGCGGGACTGGCCTGGCCATCTTCAACGATCCGGGTCAGCGCCCGCTGCCATTGAGCCGCGAGATCCGAGCGATCCTCGACCAGCCGAATGGCGGCATCAGCGCTCTGCACAGTGCTGCGCAGCGCATCTGTGGCATCCTCGTCGAGGCCGCGCGATGCATAGGGCAGCGCCAGCGCCCCCTGAACCGCAATCTTGTCGAAGAGCGCGCTCAGCTGCCCCATATCGGTCGCCCGTGCCTTGCCATAGCGCACGACATCGGCAAGCGGTGGCAGCGCGGTGAGCATCTCGGCGCAATCGGACGTCTGTCCGGCCCTGTCGCCAAGCAACGCAATCCCCGTCTCGGCCGCATGGCCCAGCTGCGCCGTCATCGACTGGAAGATCAGATCGGCCAGCGCGCCCAGGGTCTCGGCCTCCCGCATCCGCGCCTGCACCCGGCCGGCCGCGGCCTGGGCAATCGTGGGGCCATGGACCAGGTTCTCGACCAGTTCCACGGCGTATTCGGGCTCCCATCTCAGCACCCAGCGTTCGCGGAACGTGCCGCGGCTCTTCCCGGCATCGCTGAGCCGCCCCCAGGGCACCGAAAGCGCCGTCAGCCGGTGCAGCAGGGTCGACCTGAACAGCCCGCTTTCGGATCTCAGATCGATGGCGAGGTCTTTTTCCAGCGCCTCCGGCTTTAGCCGCGCCGCGCGCTGCTGACGCTGCAGATCCTCCAGAAGCGGGGCCATGGGCACGTCATCGGGGATCTGCCCCACATCGGCCCCGATCAGCAGCGCCTTGGCAATCGACGCCCAGATCAGGGTGTTGCCATGGCAAAGACAGGCAATGGCGGCATCGCGCAGCTCCTCAAAGCCCGGCTGTGGACGCCCGCGAAGGGCAGCAAGGGTGGTCGCGAGCCGCTCGGTCTCGATCAGCGAGGCGGTCGAAACGATCTGTCCCTCGGCCCGCAATTCTTGCGCGATGCGCACGACCCAGCGGGTGACCTGCTCGGCCCTGGGCACCTGCCACAGATGCAAGCACCAGCCTGGCGCCGTGACACCGGCGCCATAGCCACCCTCAAAGGCCAGCCGCGGCGCCGTCCAGGGCGCCCAGGTCGCCGCGATCTTGCGCTTGGGCGCGCTCTTGATCAGGGCGCGGTCGTCCTTGGCGGCACGCTTTGACTGCAGCGCCGGCACATGCCAGGCCCCACAGATCACCGCGACGGGACCGGCGGCCGCCTTCCGCGCCTTGGCGATTTCGAGCCGCATATGCGCCTCGCGGGCCGCCTCCATCCCCGTGGGGGCCGCCAATCCGTCGCGCAGCGCGCTCATCGCATCGGCCAGGGCCGCAAAGATCGGCCCGGGCTGGGGGTTCTCCTCGATGACATCGCGCCACCAACTTTCGCCATCCTCATAGCCCGCGGCACGGGCCAGAGCCCCGATCGGGTCCTTCTACACCGGGCTGCGCTCGGCCAGGGCCGGGTCGGCGGCCGTCTCCGCCGCATCCCCGCTCTCCAACGGGTCGGCCGGCTGGGACGGGTCGGCCGGCTGGGACGGGTCGGGCATGCGCCAGGCCACCGGCAGGTCGATGAACCGCACCGGCACGTGATGTCGGAGCGCCCAGCGCGCGGCCTGATATTCGGGCGAAAAGACCGCAAACGGCCAGAACACCGCCTGTCCCGGGTCATCGGCGGGATAGGCCAAAAGCGCCAACGGCGGCACCATCTCCGCACGGTCCAGCATGGGGATCAAATGGCTCAGATCCGCCGGGCCCTCGATCAGCAGTTCGGCGGGCGCGAGCTCGTCCAGGGCCTCGATCAGCCGCCGGGCAGAGCCTGGGCCATGATGGCGAATGCCGAAATAGCTGGCCTCGGCCGGCACGCGCTACACCAGATCCGTCAGCGCATGGTAGAAATCGGCATA
>JBCBKN010000259.1:0-6866 GCA_038521775.1 Pseudomonadota bacterium
ACAGGAACTTGACGGTCGATGGTTCGATCAGCGCGGCATAGCGGGCCCGGGCCGCCGCGGTCATGCAGCGAAAGCCGTCATGCGGGGTTTGGGGATCTTCGCGGAACGGTGGCTTGTGCTGGAAGATGCCGATGGGGCGTCCGTGATGCCGGGTCAGCTCTGCGGCCAGCCACGCCCATTGCGGCTCTTCGGCCTCGATGCCACTGCCCATCAGCTGGCTGTTGATGCCGATCAAGCGCCAGGCGCCCATATTGATCGCCCAGTAATCCGGGCCGAAATACTTGTGCCAGCGGGCCCGACGCTCGGCGTTGATGTACTGTTTGGCGGGCTGTCCCGGGGGTTCTTCGCCGATATCGTGGTTGCCGGGCAATGTCATCAGCGGCGCGTGCAGACGCTGATGCTCGCGCGCGGCGAACTCCATGTCGGCATCGCTGTCGGGGCCATTGACCGCGATGTCGCCCGTGTTGATGACCATATGCGGCGCCCGCGCGTTGATGAGGTCCACGCATGTGCGGAAGTTCTGATAGAAGAGCCCGTGCGTCGCGCTGAGATGGGTGTCGGAGATCTGAATGATGCGGATGCTCATGATGGTCACTCCACCCGCACGCCGTTGACGACGCGGTTGAACATGTGCGCCATCGTGTCTGCGGCGTGCCGGTCATCCGAGACGAGCGTGAGCCGTATGGTCTTCGTCCCGCCCTCCGCCGCCACGTCGAAGGCGACATCAAAGCTGCCATGCTCGTTCTCAGCGACGCGAAAGATGGATGACAGGATCTTCTCGATTTCCATGGCGTGTTCCTTGGTTATGACCCCTTGAAGCCACCGGTCAGCCGTTCGGGCCGGATCCAGTGCTGCAACATCAAGAGGATCAGGATCGCGGGGATCGACAGCATGACCGAGACGGCGGCGGCGACGTCGAGAAAGCCCTCGGCAATGTTGTTGAAGGCCTGGACCGTCAGCGTCTGGGTGTCGGGTCCATAGGTCAGCATCGACAGCTCCAACTCGTTGTAAGAAAACGCAAATGTGAAGACCATCGAGGCCAGGATGCCCGGTGCGGCCAGCGGCAGGATGATGTAGAAGAAAAGCTGCAGACCCTTGGCACCGCAGACGCGCCCCGCCTCAAGCAACCGGTCATCGATCCCGGCGAAGGCGGCCGTGATCAGCAGGATCGAATAGGGCGCAAGCACGGTAACATGGGCCAGCGCGACGCCGATATGCGTGTCGATCAGGTTCAGGTCATAAAACAGCCGGGCCGTTCCCACGGCAAAGGCCAACGGCGGGATCAGCCGCGGCAGCAGCAGCATCGTGATCACGATCAGGCGGAAGGGCACCGGCCGTTTCGCCAGGGCCCAGGCGGTCGGAATGGCGATGGCCGTGCTGATGGCGGTCGCCAACAGCGCAATGATCACGGAGTTGCCCAGAACGGCGGGCACGTCGGTCAGGATCAGCGCAAATTCATAGGCCTGCAGTCCGGTTTTCTCCGGCCACCAGGTGTCGCGCCAGATGGTCGCGAAGCTCTTCACGATGGTGATCACGTAAGGGGCGGGAACGATCACCGCAAAAGCGATCAGAAAGGCCGCGGCCAGCAAGGCCCGCCCGTCCCACAGCGACCGCGCCGCGATGTTCAGAGACAGCCGATGCAGCGGGTTGGCCATCGGTCAGCCCCGCTGGTTGAGCGCGCCGCGGGCAAAGCTGCCCTGCGCAAGCCACAAATACGCGGCGATCGCGATGAGCTGGACCGCGCCCATGGTCACCGCAATGGCGCTGGCGAGCTCCCATTTCCCAAAGACCACCGCGTTTCGGTAGATCTCAAAGGACATGATGCTGCGCGCCAGATCGCCGCCCAGGATCAGCGGAATGCTCAGCGCGCCAAAGCACATGACAAATGTGATGATCGAGCCTGCGATGATCCCGCGCGCCGCACCCGGCAGGATCACATGGCGAAAGCGGGAGAGGGGATTGGCGCCGCACACCGCGGCGGCTTCCTCCAGATTGCTGTCAATCGCCTCCATCGCCGCCAGCGTGTTGATGGCGGTGAACGGGAAGAGAACGATGGCGTAGAAAAACACCAGCCCCGGCGTTGTATTGTTGATCTGCCACGGCTCTGAGATGAAGGGCACGACATCGACCAGGAACTTGTTGAACCAGCCCCAGCGCTCGAAAAGCAGATAGAGACCGAACGCATTCACGATCCCCGGCAAGAGGAGCGGCGCGACGATCAACAGCCGGAAAAACCGGTTGCCGGGGGGGCGATGGCGCAGGATCTCTGCCAGCGGCAGACTGATCAGCGCTGCGGTGACGGTCGCCGCAATGGCAAGGCCAAGCGTGTAACCCAGGATCGACCACCCGTCGGACGAGCCCAGAAAGGTCTCGAAATTCACCCAGCTGAGCTCGCCCGTCTTTCGGTCCGTCAGGCTCCGATCGAGCGCTGTCGTCGCGGGCAACACAAACAGCACCACAAAAAACAGAAATCCCGGCGCGAGCAAAAGGGCCGTTGTCAGCGCGCGCGCCCGGCGCTGCCACAGATCCTCCCGACCAAACTGGGTTAGAGATTTCGTCATGCCCGCATCTCGTTCGGCGAAACGCTATGCTCGGAACGTGACGGATGATTAACAAACTGCGCAGATCCTGAGCGCGTCATTGTTTATTCGCACAAAGCCGATCAGTTTGTTGTAGTGCCGAACCAATCGGTGACTGATTTTGTCGTCTTAAAATTCTGTTCCCGGCATTCTTGAATGCTCTGTTACTTATTGATGTCGTTTCATAGTTTATGAGGGTAGCTGGTGGATTTGCCGGGGCGGGCTTCGAAAACCTGCAACAGCCGCCCGTCTCACACAGGCGAAGCGTTATTTGGCCAACGTGATGGTCAGACCAGTGACCCCGGACACTGCCCTGCGTCGCGCGTCGTGCGATGACATCTCCCATGGCGACGCGCGAAAGGAGACGATGCAATGACCGACAAAAAAACTGGCAAAACCCAAGAACTGCTGGATCTCGGCATGCAGGACGGTGCGGATACCTTTGAGCTTGTCCAGTTCGAAGATGCGCCGAGCGCGGCGGGTGGCAGATGGAACGTCTTTTACGCTGACATCTTCAATGAGCCCCATGACACCGATGCCGACGCTCCCGACCATCCACTCCTCATGGATGCGTCACCGCTCGACACGGCGGATGATGCGGCATCCGACCCGAGCTTGCTGGTGATCTCCTCGCAGGATTTTTGGGTCTAGCAGATCAGTTTGGTGGCCAGCGCCGTTGGGTCGCGCGTCGGCTGCCCCCCGCATCTCGCTGACATGGCGGGGTTTGGACGTTTGTCCCGACGGCTGAGACGGCGCTATGCCGGCGCGCGTTCGAAGCTGTACTTGAAGAGCTCCACATCGGCCGCAAAGATCCTGGCGACCGTCTCGGCCGTGTCATCGGTGTAATAGCCCCGCCAATCGGCCTTTGCGTTCCGGTTGCGGTCGACCTGGCGCCAGGACACCTCGCGCCCGAACCGCGCGGTCAGGTATTGCGGCAATGCAACCGACAAGTCCTCGATCGGAACATAATCGACCACGATCTTGCCCTGCGCATCGGTCAGATAGCTCGCCTGACTGGCATAATAGACAAGCCCGGGCCTCAGGATCACCTTTGAATGCGCCTCGGCCTCGGTAAGTTTTGTTCTAATTTCGGGTTTTACACGGGATAGCTCGAGTGTCTCGTTAAGGTGTTCAACAAAATCTCTGAATTCATTCAGAAAACCAACCCGAGACTGGGTGATCCCCGACCGTGTGTCGGGTTTTGATTTCCACCATTCAAACGCCGAGACGAGGCGGCCCCACGGGTTGCGGCTGATCGCAAAGAAGCGGAACTCTGCCAGATCCGGTGCAGCCGCAACCACATCGCGGTAGTTCACATGGCCACGAAAGGGAACGTCATTCCATTGTTTTGAGAGAACATCCTCACCCAGTTTCTTAAGGAAACTTCGCACCGACGAGCCCGCGTTCTTGTGGATATGCAGAAAAACCAGCTTGTGTTCGGGAAGGACGATCATCGCGCGCTCCTTGGCACGGCACAAAGGTCAGACATCGAGATCGCACCAGACGGGAACGTGATCGGAGGGTTTGTCGCGTCCGCGCAGATGCCGGTCGACGCCGCTGGCCTGCAGCCGGTCGGCCGCCTGCGGCGTGAGCAGCAGATGGTCGATGCGAATGCCGTCATTCTTCTCCCACGCGCCGCGCTGATAGTCCCAAAAGCTGTAGAGCATGGGCGCCGGGTTGAGGACCCGGAGCGCATCGGTGAACCCAAGATGCAGGATCTGACGATAGGATGACCGGGTCTGGGGCAGGGCAAGCGCGTCCTCGGCCCAGGCCGCGGGCCGCTCGGCATCCTCATCCTGCGGGATCACGTTATAGTCGCCGGCCAGAACGGCGGGCATCTCATCGTCCAGAATGTCTTGCGCCCGGTCGCGAAGACGCGCCATCCAGGCAAGCTTATAGTCATACTTCTCGCCCGGCACAGGGTTTCCGTTGGGCAGATAGAGGCAACAGACCCGCAGCGCACCTGATGCCGTGCTGACCACCGCCTCGATCCAGCGCGCCTGGGGGTCGTCATCATCGCCGGGCAGACCGCGGGTGACATCCTCAAGCGGAAAACGCGACAGGATCGCAACCCCGTTGAAGCTTTTTTGCCCATGGGTTTCAACGCTATAGCCCAGATCCTCAATCGCCTCGCGCGGGACGTTCGCGTCCAGCGATTTGAGCTCCTGCAGGCACACGATGTCGGGCTTTTCTTCGCTCAGCCACGCCGTCAGCGCGGCGGTGCGCGCCTTCACACCGTTGATGTTGAAACTTGCGATCCGCACGGATCCGACCCCCAATGACCGGTAGGGTGCGGCCCGGTCTCAGCCGTTCACAAGATCCTTGAGCTTTTTGGCGATGGTGACCTTGACGGCCTTGTCCGCCGGCTTTTCGATCGCCTCGCCAGTGGCGGGATTGCGCACGGTGCGGGCCGGACGCTCGCGGCAAAAGACCTTGCCGATCCCGGGCAGCGTCACGGCGCCGCCCTTTTCGACCTCATCGGCAACAATCGAGGCCAGCGCGTCCAGCGCCCGTCCGGCAGCGGCCTTGTCAATGCCGGCTGCTTCGGAAAGCGCCGCTGCGAGTTGATTTTTGGTCATCGGTTTTTCTGTCATTGGGAATCCTTCTGTCCCGAGAGTGACCCGCTTTACGGCGACCGCTCACGGTTCTCAATATTTTTCAAGACAATGACAGTCACGGACCCGAGCGTCCAGCCCGGCTGCGCGCTCAGATCGAGAAACTGGTGCCGCAGCCGCAGGAGGCCGTGGCGTTCGGATTGTCGATCACGAACCGGCTGCCGATCAGCTCATCGGCAAAATCGACCGTTGCGCCGGACAGGAAGGGCAGGGAGATCGGGTCGATCACCACCGCGCAGCCATCGGCGTCCAGCACCAGATCATCCTCTGCCGGGCGCTCCTCGATCCTGAATTCGTACTGAAAGCCCGAGCAGCCGCCGCCTTCCACCGCAACGCGCAGCACCGAAGCGCCGATTTCGGCCAGGCGCGCGAACGCCCGCTCCGTCACCTTTGGGGGCAGTGTGATCCCGGTGCCTGCGTCCATTACTTGCGTCCTTCTCGGTTCCGTTGAAAAAGATAGGATCAGCGCGCGGCCCGTGCAAGGAGATGCCGTGCCGCCAGATAAGGGAGTTCGTGCATGGCCGCCCGGCCCGACCCGGCCATCTATGCCTGCGATCCCGCCGCCAGCCGCGGCAGGCTCACCCCCGAAGACGATTCGGCAAACCGCTCGCCTTTTCAGCGCGACCGCGACCGCATCATCCACTCGGCCGCGTTCCGGCGGCTCAAACACAAGACCCAGGTCTTTGTCGAGCATGAGGGCGATTATTACCGCACCCGTCTGACCCACAGTCTGGAGGTCGCCCAGGTCGCCCGCACCATCGCACGCACGCTGGGTCTGGATGAGGATCTCACCGAAGCGGTGGCTCTGGCCCATGATCTGGGCCACACCCCGTTCGGCCATACCGGCGAGGATGCGCTGGCCGACTGCATGGCGCCCTGGGGCGGGTTTGATCACAACGCGCAGGCGGTGCGGATCGTCACCCGGCTCGAATGCCATTATGCGCGGTTTGACGGGCTCAATCTGAGCTGGGAGACGCTTGAGGGGATTGCCAAGCATAACGGCCCGGTGACCGGTACGGTTCCGAACGCGCTGGCCGACTATGTCGCCCTGCATGATCTGGAGCTTCACACCCATGCCAGTGCCGAGGCCCAGGTGGCGGCGCTGGCCGACGACATCGCCTATAACAATCATGATCTGATGGACGGGCTGCGGGCGGGGCTCTTTTCGGAGAATGACATCCGGCATCTGCCGGTGATCGGGCCGGCCTTTGCCGAGGTCAGCGCGCGCTATCCCCAGGCCGAGACATCCCGGCTGCGCCATGAGGCGATGCGGCGGGTTTTCGGCCTTATGGTTGAGGATGTGCTGCGGGAAAGCCGCGCGATTTTGCAGCGGGCCGCACCGGGCTCGGCCGATGACATTCGCGCGTTGGGCTTTCCGGTGGTCCGGTTTTCCGAGCCGCTCTGGCAGGATCTCAAGGTCATCCGGCAGTTCTTTTTTGATCATATGTACCGGCACTGGCAGGTGCGCCGCATGCGCCGCAAGGCCGGGCTTGTGGTGCGGGATCTTTTTGAGGCCCTGATGGAGGATACCGGGCTGATGCCGGATGCCTGGCACCGTGAGGCCACGCAAAGCGGCGCCGGGATGGGCCGCGCGCGCACCGTGGCCGACTATATCGCCGGCATGACCGACCGCTACGCGCTCTCGGAACATCGCAAGATCATCGATCCGCAG
>JBCBKN010000260.1:0-6854 GCA_038521775.1 Pseudomonadota bacterium
GAGCCCTCCGAGGAGGCAAGCGAAGACGCCGAGGCCGAGAACGCCGACACGCCCAAGAAGGGTTGGTTTGCACGGCTTCGGGGCGCGTGACCGCGCCAGGCTTGTTTTTGGCACACGGGTCCGGCAACTTGGTCGGGCACCGATAGGGTCGGGCATTACAGGATCGGGCATTCTATAGGGCGAGGCAACCCAGTCGGGTGACAGAGCCCGGTGTGATGACCCGCCCGGCCATCGCGTCGCCTTTGGGTGCGCGCGGCTTGGCCTGAGACGCCGCGGCGCAAAGCCTGCGGCGCATTGGCGGCGGATCTCCCGCGCGCCAGACCGTCGATGACGGCGAATCCCCACAGCAAATCCCCACAGACAGACAATGGAGGGCATATGATCACGCCGCTGTTCGCCCAAAGCATGGCCGCCTATAACGCATGGCAAAATGAAAGCCTGTATGGCGCGGCCTCAACCCTCAGCTCTGAGGACCGCCAGCAGGATCGGGGCGCCTTTTTCGGGTCGATCGAGGCCACGCTGGCGCATATTCACTGGGGAGACCGGGCCTGGCTGCACCGCCTGGCCGGAACACCGGCCCCTGCGGGCGGCGATCTTGCCTCCTCTTTGCGGCTCGACAGCGGATGGGCGGGGC
This sequence comes from Pseudomonadota bacterium, assembly GCA_038521775.1. GTDB lineage: Bacteria > Pseudomonadota > Alphaproteobacteria > Rhodobacterales > Rhodobacteraceae > J013. The sequence continues at coordinate 635 of JBCBKN010000260.1, forward strand.
TGGTGGCTGCGCGCAAGGCCACGGATGCCGAAATCTCGAACTGGGTGGCAGGGCTCAGCGACGCGGATCTGCAGGGTGATCTGTCCTGGTACTCCGCGTCGGTCGGGCAGCAAATGTCCCGCCCGATTTGGCTGTTGATCGCGCATCTGTTCAACCATCAGACCCACCACCGCGGGCAGGTGCATGCCATGCTGACCGCCGCGGGCGCGCGGCCCGACGACACGGATCTGCCGCTCACGCCGGGGCTGGAAACCCTGTCGTGACCCATCGGCCCGTCTGGCTTGGCAGTCCGGCTGATCGTTCCGGCGGGTCGTTCCGGCTGATCGTGATGCGAGGTGGGGGGTCGGAAGCCGGCCGTGAGGGGAGGTCGGCCGGCTTCCAGTTGGTGGTTTGCAAGCAGCACCCAGACACTGCCAAGCGAGGCGCGCGCCGACCACTCGCAGTTTTGGGGGATGTCTGCTGCCGCTCAGGCTCAAGGTCATCGACCCGCCATCTGCGCCGTTGGTGCAAACGCCTCTGAGCGGCCCGGCGCGCCCTGCTCGCCCCGCTCGACCGTGCGAGAACTGCGCCAAAGGCTGGCGAGGTGCCCTGCCCTGGCCTGACAGGTCGTCCCCCGCCCGCGCTGTGCCGACCCGCGCCAGACCCGTGCGTATCTACACTGTGACGGGCAGGCCCGGTTCAACCCGCCTCGGCGAAAACATCGTCGGGGAAATCGGCATTTGCCGTGACGCTCTGCACATCGTCATCATCTTCCAGCGTCTCCAAAAGCCGGATCAGCTTTTGCGCGGTTTCCAGATCGAGCTCGGTCAGCGTCTGGGGTTTCCAGACGATCTTGGTCGAGCTTGCCTCGCCCAGAACCGCTTCCAAAGCGCTCGACACATCGCTGAGATCTTCAAAGGCGCACCAGATGCTGTGCTCCTGGTCGCCGCTCTCGACATCCTCGGCGCCCGCCTCGATGGCGGCCTCCATCACGGCATCCTCCGAGCCCGCCTCGGCCGGATACAGGATCTGGCCCTTGCGGTCGAACATGAAGCTGACCGCGCCGGTTTCGGCCAGGTTGCCGCCGTTCTTGCCGAAGATCGAGCGGACATTGGAGGCGGTGCGGTTGCGGTTGTCGGTCATCGCCTCAACGATCACCGCAATGCCGCCGGGCCCATAGCCCTCATAGCGGATCTCGTCGTAATTCTCGGCATCGCCGCCCAGGGATTTCTTGATCGCGCGATCGATCACATCCTTGGGCACCGAGCTTGCCTTCGCTTCCTTGACCGCCAATCGCAGGCGGGGGTTCTTTTCGGGATCCGGATCACCCATCTTGGCGGCCACCGTGATCTCCTTGGCAAGCTTGGAAAAAAGCTTGGAGCGCGCGGCGTCCTGCCGCCCCTTGCGGTGCTGGATATTGGCCCATTTCGAGTGTCCGGCCATCGCTGCCTCCACATGCCCATTGCGCGATGGGCGGCGTTATAGGCCGCGGGCGGGGCGATCTTCAAGCGCAGCCCTGCTCTTGGCCCCGCCCTTGGCCATGCCCTTGACCCGGCCCGCAGGCTCAGAGCGGCCAGAAAAGCGGGATCAGAAGGCTCGACAGCACGCCGACGCCCAGATTGAGCGGCAGGCCGATCTTGATGAAATCGGTAAAGCGATAGCCGCCCGGGCCATAGACCAGCGTGTTGGTCTGATACCCGATCGGCGTGGCAAAGGCGCAGGAGGCCGCCAGCATCACCGCCACGACCAAGGGCTGGTGGCTGATCTCCAGGGCCGGGGCCAGCCCCAGCGCGACGGGGGTCATCACCACGGCAACGGCCGTGTTCGAGACGGTCTCGGTCAGGGCCGAGGTGAAGAGAAAGACCGACAGGATGATCACCCAGGCCGGTTGCCCGGTCAGAAATGGCGCGACCGCATCGGCCACCAGCATGGCAGCGCCCGAGCTTTGCAGGGCCGAGCCCACCGCCAGCATGGAAAGGATCAGCGCCAGCAGCCGGCCATTGACAAAATCGAACGCCTCTTCGGCATCGATGCAGCGGGTGATCAGGATCACCGCGACCCCGATCGCGGCCGCGCCGAACAAAGGCAGCAGATTGAGCGCCGAGCTGACCACGACGCAGGCGAGCACCGCCAGCACGATTGGCGCATGGCGCCGGCGATAGGCGCGCTCGGTCGGCTGGGCGATGTCGACAAGATCGACATCGGCAGCGAGGCGCCGGATGTCCTCCTCCGCGCCTTCCAGCAGCAGCGTGTCGCCGACCCGCACCACCACATCGTCAAGCTGCCGCCCCATGCCGGCGATGTTCTGGTTGCGCCGGTGCACGGCCAGCGGATAGACGCCATAGCGGCGGCGCAGCCTAAGCCGCCCCAGCGCGCGCCCGACCAGCCGGCAGCCCGGGCCGATCAGCGCCTCGACGGTCACGGTCTTGCGCGAGGAGAGCTTGTCGAGCGTGTTGAGTGCGCGGTTCTCCTTCAGGCCCAGGATCTCCTCCACCCCAGTGCGCAGCACCACCCGGTCGCCCTCGGCCAGCGTGACATCGGGAAACTCGCGCCGGAGCGACTCGTCGCCGCGCAGCACGTCGATCACCCGCATCCCGTCGCGCTTGAAATGCTCGACCTCAAAGACGCCGCGCCCGGCAATGGGCGAGCCTTCGGGCACCGCCACCTCGGTGAAGAATTTCAGGCTTTTCTTGCCATGCAGAAACCCCGCCATGCCCGCGCGGTCCGGCAAGAGCCGGGGCGCTGCGATCAGCAGATATCCGATGCCGGCCAGCGCAAGCAGGATGCCGATCGGGGTGATGTCGAACAAGCCGAACCCCTCCAGCCCCTCGGCGCGCAGCATCCCGTCGACGATGAGGTTGGTGGAGGTCCCGATCAGGGTGCACATCCCGCCCAGGATCGTGACATAGGAGAGCGGGATCAGAAGCTTGGAGGATGTCGTGCCCAGCGTCTCGGCCAGGCGCACCGCGACCGGGATCAGCATGACCACGACGGGTGTGTTGTTCATGAAGGCCGAGGCGACCAGGACAAAGACCGCGAACACGGCCAGAACGGCGATGCGGTTGCCCTCGGCCCGCGCCGCGACATAGGAGGTAAAGGAGTTGAGCGCCCCGGTGCGCACCAGCCCGCCCGACAGGATGAACATCGCCGCAATCGTCCAGGGGGCGGGGTTGGCAAAGCCGGTGAGCGCTGCCTCGGCATCGAGCACGCCGGTTGCGGTCAGCACCGCCGCACCGCCAATGGCGACCACCTCGGTCGGATAGCGCTCCGCCACGAACATCGCAAACATCGCGACAAGCACGGCGAGCGTCAGCACGGCCGGCCCGTGTTGGAGAAGAAACGCCTCCATCAAGCGCGCGGTTTTCGCCGCGCCGGTCGGATGGGGCGGCGGCGCATCGGCGCTGTGCACGGATCGGCAGAGGCGGGTGCAGAGACGGGTGCAGGGGCGGGGGCAGAGACGGGGGCAGAGACGGGGGCAGAGACGGGGGCAGAGACGGGGGCGGGGGCAGTGGCGGGGGCGAATGCGGCGCTCATGAGGCGAGATGAGCCCATCGCCAGGTGATTGACAAGTCTGGCAACGCCGCGCGGCCGGCCCGCATGCCCCGATGCCACGGCAGCGACCCAGCCGGATGCCGCGTCAGGGACATTCACGCACCAGGATGCGCTGCAACGATCGAGGTGCCGGTGGTGCCGCACCCCGGCCCTAGTCCGCGGGCGGGCGCTTCGGGCTGACCAGCGCAAGCCCCGCCAGCATCAGGATCAGCGCCAGCCACACGGTCGCGGGGTATCGTTCATCGAGGATCAGCATCGACCAGAAGACACCGGTCAGCGTGATGACATAGCCCACCTGCGCGGCAAAGACCGGCCCGGCGCGCCCCACCAGCCAGACATAGCCCGCATAGGCAAAGGCGCTGACGATGGCCACGGCGGTCAGCGCCCATTCGCCCGCGCCCCAGGGCCGCAGCGGCGAGACGAGCTGGCCGCTGACAGCCGCAATCGGCACCCCCAGGACGAGCGCCGCCATCAGCGCGCCGATAAGCGCTGCACCCGGATCGAGCCCCGGGGGCGCCCGCAGGGCAATATAGCTGCCCTCGGCCGCATAGCTGAGCGCGCCCAGAAGGGCGAGCCCCAATGGCAGCGCCGGCCCCAGCGACATGCTCAGATCCGGCGCCAGGATCAAGAGGATGGCAAGAAAGCCCAGGCCGAGCCCGGCCAGACGCCGCGGGCTGGCCCGGTCGAGACCCAGAAGGCTTGCCAGCAGCAGCGACAGCATCGGCACCGTGGCGATGATGATCGCGGCCACCCCGGCGGGGATGTCGCGCAGCGCAATGTAGTAAAGCGTGTTGGGAAGCAGCACGCCGATTGTGGCAAGCCCGGCATAATAGCGCAGATAGCCCGGTCCCAGCGGCGGCCAAAGCCGGCGCAGGGCGCAAAGCGGGAGCAGCACGGCAATTCCGACGGCGGCCTGCCACAGCGTCAGGCCCAGCGGGCTCAGCCGCGTCTCCGCGGCGACTTTCCACAGCGGCGTGGCCACGCCCCAAGTGATGCCAACGGCGAGCAGCACACCGACAGGCCCCGAGCGCAGCACGCCGGGTGCGCCGCCCGGCGGGGTGGCAGGCCCGGCGCGTGCCGGCATCAGGAGGGACCGGACTGGCTGAGGCTGCCGCCCACCCGCACCGGGCTGAGCGACAGGGCGCGGCCGGTGCTGTCTTCGGTCTCGACAAAAATGCCCGACAGCGTCGCCTCGCCATCGGCCGGGGTGAAGCGCCCGCCCGGCATGCCGGTGATGAAGCGGCGCATCGGTTCGGCCCGGTCCATGCCGATCACCCCGTCATAAACGCCGCACATGCCCGCATCGCTCTGATAGGCGGTGCCCCCCTTCAGGATCAGCGCATCGGCGGTTGGCACATGGGTGTGGGTGCCCACGGCCAGGCTGACCTTGCCGTCGCAGCAATGGCCCAGCGCCATTTTCTCCGAGGTCGCCTCGGCATGAATGTCGAGCACCGCCGCCTGATGCGTGGTGCCGAGCGTGTGGCGCTTCAGCGCCGCCTCCAGCGCCGAGAACGGATCATCAAAGGGCCGGTTCATGAACACCCGCCCCAGCACCTGGGCGACCAGCACCTTGCGGCCCTGCCCGGCCTCGAACAGGCGCATGCCCTGCCCCGGCGCGCGCGGCGCGAAGTTGAGCGGGCGCAGGATGCGCGGCTCGGTGTCGATAAAGCCCAGCATCTCGCGCTGGTCAAAGGCATGATCGCCCAGCGTGACGCAATCGGCGCCAGCCTCCAGCAGGGCCTTGGCATGATCGGGGCTGAGCCCAGCGCCGGCGGTGGCGTTCTCGCCATTGACCACGGCGAAATCGACCCGCCACTCAGCCTTCAGCCGGGGCAGATGCGCAGCAATGGCCGTGCGGCCGGCGCGGCCGACCACGTCTCCCAAAAAAAGAAGTCGCATGCTCCCGCCATACCGCTCCGGGCGCTGTGCCACAACCCGCGGTTTTGGGTGGAGTGGCGCGCGGAGGCCGGCACCCGCGCATGCCAGGTCCCGGATGGGCGCAGGCTAGGGATCCGTGCCGATCGCTGTGCCGTCGGGGCGGGTGAACCGGCGCCGTGTCCCGTCGCGGTGCAGGATAAGGCCATGGTCGGGGTAATGCACCACATCCGAGCTCGCCCGGCTGCCGATCACAAGCAGAACGGCCGGCTGGTCGGCGCGGTTTTCCAGGCAATGCCCGACCGGCGCGCCGGCCGCCCAGCCCGCCGCATCGCCCGCGACAAGCCGGGTTTCGCTGTCCTCGACCAGAACCAATTCGCCCGACAGGATGACGACCAGCTCATCCTCGGCCTCATGCCAATGCCGATGCGACGACCGCGAACCGGGGTCGAGCCGTTCCAGCCGCGCGCCAAACTGCGTCAGACCCGCCGCATCGCCCAGACTGATTTCGCTGTAGGCGCCGTCATCCTGCCCGGAGATCGGGTGCGGCCCGGGGCGGCACGCCTGCCAGCGATGCGTGTCGATCTTTGGCATGGCGCCGATCCCCTATTGGGCCCATCTGACGCCGGTTTCGGTGACGATGGCATCCAGGCGGACATCAGTGGCCTCGCGCGGCACCGTCTCGACCGCCTGGGCCGCATAGGCAAATCCCACAGCAAGCACCGGCGCCTTCCGAGCCAGGTCCGCCAGCGTGCGGTCATAAAACCCGCCACCATATCCCAGACGGCCGCCAGAGGCATCGAAGGCGAGCAGC
>JBCBKN010000261.1:0-6785 GCA_038521775.1 Pseudomonadota bacterium
GAACGGCGGCGCCGGCATCGACACGGCCGATTACGCCGACGCAACGGCGCGGGTGATCGTCAACCTGACCAATGGCGCGGCCAATCGCGGCGATGCGACGGGCGATGTCTATCTGGGCATCGAGACCTATCGCGGCTCGGCCTTTCGCGACCAGCTTATCGGAGCGGCCACCGGCGACACGCTGCTCGGAGCAGGCGACGGAGATGTCGTTCTGGGCAATGCCGGCAATGACACGCTTTTTGGCGGGGCGGGCATCGACCGTGTCGATGGCGGGGCGGGCGACGATCTTCTCTTCGGCGGGGCCGATCTCGACCTCTTGATCGGCGGGGCCGGCATCGACACCGCAAGCTATGCCGATGCCATCGCGGGCGTGACGATCAACCTCGCTGCCCCCTCATCGGGCACGGGCGACGCGCAGGGCGACCGGCTTGTCGGTGTGGAAATCGTCGCAGGCTCGGATTTCGGCGACAGCATCACCGGCGATGGCGCGGCAAACACGCTCGATGGCGGAGCCGGGGCCGACAGCATCTCCGGGCTCAGCGGCAATGATCTGCTGATCGGCGGGCTTGGGGCGGACATGCTCTTTGGCGGAAGCGGGAATGATCTGCTGCGCGGCGGGCTTGGCGGCGACTCGCTGGTCGGCGGGCTGGGCCTGGATTTTGTCGACTATTCGCAGGCCTCCGGGAATGTCGTGGCCAGCCTGCTTGCGCCGCAGATCAACCAGGGCGAGGCGGCCGGTGACAGCTATCTGGCCGTCGAGGCGCTGCGCGGCACCGGTTTCGACGATCTGCTGCGGGGCGATGCCGGGGCAAACCGGCTGCAGGCCGGCGCCGGGGGCGACCGGATCTTCGGCGAGGCCGGTGCCGATGTGATCGAGGGCGGCAACGGGCGCGATCTGATCGTGGGCGGCGCCGGCAATGACGTTCTTTACGGCGGCGAGGGCAACGACGTCTTTGTGTTCCAGGACACCCGGTTCGGCATCGACCGAATCTTCGACTATGACGCGGACAAATCCGACGGCAAATGGGATGTGTTGAATTTCGGCCAGAGCGCGTTCGACGACACCGATCTGATCCTCACCCAGATCCTGCTGGGTGGTCAGGTCAGCACCGAGATCAGCGTGCGCGATACGCCCAATACCAGCCTGACGCTGTTTGGGGTCGCGCGGGCCGAGCTGCTGGTCGGCGGTGCCCTGGACACCGATCTCTTTGTGATCAACGAGGGCTTTCGGTTTCCCGACGACAATGTCGGCGGGGGGAACTGATGCCGCATGCGCTCCGCCCAAGCTGGCCGCATGCGCTCGGCCCAAGCTGGCCGCATGCGCGCCGCCCAAGTTGACCGCGCGCGGACGATCCGGCCCTAATTGGCGGGCAGAAAATCGAAATCCGCGCCGCCGAAGCTGCCCAGCGGCAGAACCCGCACCTGCGGGAAGGTTCCGCGCGCCCAGCGCCGGTCCCAATTGCTGGGAAGCGTGCGCATAAAGCAGGCAAAACTGTCATCCTGATCGAGGGTCGTCTCGCAGCTCAGCCGCGCCTCGCCGCCCGGGCCCTCAAAAACGATGCGCAGGGAGAGGCGCCGCCCGGTGAGTTCTGCCACGCCCGTCCAATCGCCCACGCCTGTCGCACGACCCTTGGCCCGATAGGTTCCCGGCTGTAGCCCGGCCTGGGCGGGTGGCGGCGTGGTGTCTGGCGGGTCGGTCCCCTCCGCCGCGGGCGGCGTGGCCACCGGGCCGGGGGGCGCCGTCTGATCGGGGCGGGCCGCATGCCGCGCGCTCAGCCGGTCATAGGTCGCACGGTCCAGCACACCGTCGGCGCGCAGCCCCTGATCGCGCTCAAAGGCCCGGATCGCCTCCATCGTGCGGCGACCGAACGCGCCATCGGTGGGTCCGGCGGCATAGCCCAGCGCATTGAGCATGGCCTGAACCGCCCGACGCTCATCGCGCGGCAGCGGGATATGGGGAACCACGGGCCGCGCGGGCTGGGGTGTTGCCTGGGGCGGGATCTGTCGCGACGGGCCGGTCTGTTGCGGCGGCGCCGGCGCAAAGCGCACACATTCGCCGGCGACCTCTTCGACGCAGACCTCCTGCGCGCGGCCCGTCTCGGGCGCGGTTGGCAGGATGACGGCGGCAAGGACTGCTGGAATGCAGTGTCGCACGCGTCTTCGGCGCAAAACCCAACCCGACATCGCTGTGTCCTCCGCGCCCGCGGCCGCCCGCTGCGCTATGGGCGCAACAGCGCCTCCAGATTGCCTTCTGCCAGAGTATTGCCACGTTCAACTGCGGCGCGCAGCAGTTTTTCGGCCTCGGCGCGGTCGCGCTCGACCCCCATTCCCACCATATACATCAGACCCAAAAGCCGCATCGCCTCATCATCGCCGGTCTTGGCGGCCTGCCAGATCAGAACGATACGCCCGATGGCTTCCAGCCCGCCATCCTCGGCCGGGTTCAGATTTTCGTTCTCGCGCAAAAACGCACGGATGGCCTGGCTGGTGCGCGGCCCGGGCAGACCATCGACGCGGCCGCGATAATGTCCCAGAACCTTCAGCCCAGTCTGAATCCAGCTCAACGGCATCTGTTCGGTCTTGGCAAGCGAGGCGGGCGTTGCATCGAGGCTGTCCGCGTCGCCCTGCGACGGATCGGTGTCGCGCGGCGGCAGAGGGACCGGCACGATGGTCTTTTCGCGCTGTCCGGGTGGCGCGCGGCGGGTCTGGGCCGGTGCCTGGGCCGGGGCCTCGGGCTGAGGATCGGTGGCTTCGTTCTGCCGCGGCGCGGCCGAGGCGATCTCGGGGGCCGTGGTTGGCGGCAGGCCGGGCTGCACATTCAGCTGCGCCAGCCTGCGACGCGCAAGCGACACATAGATGCCCTCGGGATAGCGCGCGAGGTAATCGCTGAAATCGCGCGGATCCATACTGTCTTCAATGCTGTTCCAATAGGCGATTTCGGCCAGGGTCAGCGGGGCCGTGTCGGGCGCTTGCGCGCGGTCGGGCGCACGTTCGGCCGGTGCCGCGGCCGATGGCGGGATATCGCCTGCGCGCAGGATCGCGATCCGCTCCTGGGCCAGTGCTGCCATCACCGTGTCGGGATGGGTGGCGATGAACCGCTCCAGCACCGCGATGCTGGTTGTGTCCTTCACAAAGGCCCAGTCGGCGCGGGCCGCGTCATCGAGCCCACGCGCGTTCGGGGCGGGCGGCGGGTCGACCGGGGCCGGCGGCTCGGGCGGGTTCAAAAAGAAATCGCTGGCCGAAAGCGAGCCGTAAAGAAAGGGCTCCTGCCGCCCCTCGGTCTCGGCAAGCACGCTGTCGCGCACGACCCGAAAAAGCTTGCCAACCTCAAGCCCGGGATATTGCAGTGCGGCGATCAGGGCGCGCGCGTAGGGGCTGTTGCGCCCCTCGCCATCATAGGCAACCGTGCCCTCGCGCGCGGCATAGGCGACAAGGGTGTTTCCCGCAGGCTCGATATGCCCAAGCCCCTTGCCCAGCGATTTCGTGGCCGAAAGCTGGCGCATGCTGTCCAGGAAGGGATTGTCGCGGCAGGCATCGACGATCACGAGGCTGAGCTTTGCCGCCCCCTCGACCGCCAGCAGGGCGGCCTGCAGCGGCACCGCCTCGAAGGGCACATCGCGGTCGGTGTTCAGCGTCGCATCGACCGGGATGAGATAATTGCTGCGGTCGATCTCCAGCCCATGCCCGGAATAATAGACAATCGCCACCTCGGCCGCGAGCGCGCGGTACTGAAAATTCTTCAACACCGTGAGCATCTCGATATAGCCGATATTCTCATGCCGCTCGACCTCGAACCCGATCGCCTGCAGCGTCGCGGCAAGGTCGTTTGCATCATTGGCTGGGTTCACCAGCGGGGTCTGTTTGGCATAATCGCCATTGCCGATGACGAGTGCGATGCGGTCTTCGGCCTGTGCAGACGCCGCCGCCAGCGCGACCGCGACGGCAAGACAGGATACGACCTGGCACAGGCGTTGGAACATGACCCGCTCTCCGAACCGAGACTCCCAGACCACCGACGCACGACACACAAGCACTAATCCTAACATAGCATATCGCGGGAGAAAGAGCAGTCCGGCGGTGCCGCGGCGAAGTGCGCCACCGCACAGAGCGATTGCGCCGCCGCCCCAGGGCCCGGTGATGCCGGCATGCGCGAGGTTTCGCCCCTTGCGTCAGCCAAAGGACAGGCCGACCCGGCCGAACGCGCCGAAATCGGCGTCGATCAAGGTGCCGGGCGGGCATTCGACGGGGCGAATGAACGAGCCGGAGAGCACGATCTGTCCGGCCTCGATCCGCTGGCCATACTGGGACATGCGTCGGGCCAGCCAGACGATGCCCGCGACCGGATCGTCGAGCACGCCTGCGCCAAGCCCGGTCTCCTCGACCACCCCATCGCGCCGCAGGATGGCGCCCACCCAGCGCAGGTCCATCTCCGCCAGCTGATGCCGCGCCGCGCCCATCACCACCCCGGCATTGGCGGCATTGTCCGACACCGTGTCGAAGATCTTGCGCGTGGCCCCGGTTTGGGGGTCCTGACGCAGGATGCGGGTGTCGAGGATCTCCAGACAGGGCGCGACATAGGCCGTCGCCGCAATCACCGCCGCGCGGGAAACATCCGCCCCGGCCAGCGGCGCCTGCATCACAAAGGCGATCTCGGCCTCCACCCTGGGCGCAATGAACCGGCCTGCGGGAATTTCGGCCCCATCCTCAAAGAGCATGTCGTCGAACAGCACGCCTGAATCGGGAATGTCGATGCCCAGCGCCGCCTGCATGGCGCGCGAGGTCAGCCCGATCTTCCAGCCGATGACGCGCCGCCCAGCCTCCAGCTTGCGCGCGACCAGCCGGGTTTGGATCGCGTAGCAATCGTCGAGATCCATCGTTGGAAAGCGGCGCGACAACAGCCCGATCTGGCGGCCCGTGCGCTCGGCCTCAAAAAGCGCCGCGGCGGCGGCGTCATGCTCTTTGGGCGTGAGCTGCATCCTGCGTTCCTCTCAATACCCGCGGGCCGGATCGACAAGATCGTCGACCGGCGCGCCCGCCGCAAACCGCCGGATGTTCTGTGCGATCAGCCGCCCGCCAGCCTCGGGATCGATCAGCGAGGCGGTGTGCGGGGTGATGTCGATGCGCGCATCGTCCCAGAACGGGTGCTCGGGCGGCAAGGGCTCGGTGCGAAACACATCGAGCACGGCCCGGCAAAGCTGCCCCTGATCGAGCGCGGGGATCAGGTCCTCCTCGACCAGATGCCCCCCGCGCGCGGCATTGACCAGCCCGGCACCGCGCGGCAGCTGCGCAAAGAGCTCGGCATTCAGGATGCCCTCGGTGGCCGGGGTCAGGGGCAGGAGGCAGACCAGAATATCGGAGCGGGCCAGGAACGCCGCCCGTGCCGCATCGCCGGCATAGACCGCAATGCCGGGGCAGTCGCGCGGCCGCTTTGCCCAGCCGGCCGTGTCAAAACCCAGTGCTGCAAGCGCCATGGCCGCGTCGGCGCCAAGATTGCCCAGCCCCATCACCCCGACCCGGCGCGCCGAGGCCGGCGGCTGCGCGTTCTGCTGCCATTTGCGCGCAGCCGATGCCGCGCGGGTCTCCCAGTCGCGCCGATGCAGCCGCAGCACATGCAGGCAGATGTATTCGCGCATCCGTTGCGTCAGATCGGGCCCAGTGGTGCGGATGACCGGCACGCCGCGCGGCAGGTCGGGATCGACGAAAACATGATCGACCCCGGCCCCGATCGAGACGATGGCCTGCAGGCCGGGAAAGCGTTGCAACCCGCCGGCCGGGTGCTTCCAGACCACCGCAAAGCGCACCTGGGCCGGGTCGGGCACCGCATCCCAGAGATGCACATCATACTCGGGAAGCAGCCCGCCCATATGATCGCGCCACCACAGCGCACGGGACGCACCCACATGCAGCACGATGGCCCCGCGCCGACCTTCTTCCGTCACATTGCCGCTCATGCCCGCACACTGGCCGAGCCGGCGCGCAGGCGAAAGTCCCTCCCCACAAAATCATCGCGCAAAATCATTTTGCCTTGCCAGACCGGGCCGCCTTAGGCTGCGCCATAACCGGGTTTGGAGACGGCACATGCGCACAGCCCTGATCCAGATGAACAGCCGGACCGACACCGCCGAGAACCTGGCCGCGCTGGAGGCGCTGGTGCGGGATGCCCATGCCGAGGCGGCGCCCGAGCTGGTCGTGACACCGGAATACACGAGCTTTCTAGGCGGCTCGCGCGCGGCGTTGCGGGCGGCGGCGGAACCGCTGCCCGGCGGCCCGAGCTGGCAATTGGGCGCGGCTCTGGCCGCCGAGCTGGGCATTACCCTCCATCTGGGCTCAATCCTGGAGGCCGATGGCGACCGGATCTACAACACCGCGCTCATCTTCGGGCCCGATGGCACCGAGCACGCGCGCTACCGCAAGATCCACATGCTTGAGGTTGAGACAGCCTCTGGCCGGTCCTATCGCGAGGCCGATCTTCTGACCGCCGGCACCGAGATTGTGACCTATCCGCTCGGCGCCTGGACTGTCGGTGTTTCGATCTGTTTTGATCTGCGATTTGGCGGGCTTTATGGCCGGCTGCGCGATGCGGGCGCCGAGATCCTCACGATCCCAGCCGCGTTCAACGCCGATACCGGCCGGGCCCATTGGGAGGTGCTCTGCCGGGCCCGCGCGATCGAGACGCAAAGCTATGTGCTTGCCCCCGGCCAGACCGGCACGCATCCGCAGCCTTCGGGCGACCGTCCTTGCCATGGCAATTCGCTGATCATCGACCCGTGGGGAGAGATCCTGGC
>JBCBKN010000262.1:0-6773 GCA_038521775.1 Pseudomonadota bacterium
GGTTTGGCGTCATTGACGACCCAGGGCTCGGGCTGGCCGTCAAAGCTCTCCTCCGCGCAGCCGCGGCAATCGCGCTTGTCATGGGCATAGACGGTCCGGCCCCAGCGGTCCTGCTGCGGATCGAACCCACGGTGGTCGACCGCGTGCAGGACCGCTGGGGCCGGACCGTCTATGCCCATGACAAGCGCGATTGCCGCGGCTGCGCGGAGGAGAGCTTTGACGGCCAGCCCGAGCCCTGGGTCGTCAATGACGCCAAACCGGTGATGGACCAGGTCACCGCCTATCAGCTCACCGACATGATGCAGGGGGTGATCGACCGCGGCACGGCGACCATTCTGCGCGATCTCGACCTCAACATTGCCGGCAAGACCGGCACCACCAACGAATCGCGCGATGTCTGGTTCATCGCGTTTACCCCCGATCTGGTGGTGGGCTGCTTCATGGGCTATGACACGCCGCGCCCGATGGGGCGGGGGGCCACGGGCGGCCAGCTTTGCGCGCCGGTGGTCAAGGCGGTGCTGGCCGAGATCACCAAGGACCGGCCGAAAAGCGAGTTTCCCCAGCCCTCGGCGACCATCACCGTCAAGATCGACCTCGAGACCGGCGAGCGGCTGCCCGACGATGCCGAGGGCGAGACCGTGATCACCGAGACCTTCCGCCGCGGTGAGGAGCCGAGCCTTTACGCCGAGGTTCGGGTGCTGGGCGCGGCCGATGACAGCTTTACCTTCGGCGGTGATCTGCCCTTTGACACCGCCGATGCCGAGGTGCCGGAATTTACCACCGACGATACCGGCCAGCTCAAACCCGTGGCTCCGGCGCCGCAGCCGCCGCCCAGCTCGCAGCTCGATCTGGGGTCGGGCGGGCTGTACTGACCCCGGGGGCACGGCACAGACCCCGCCCTCCGCACCCCGCCCGGGTTGCAGCGACCATGCCTCGTCGCGGCACCGCCGTGACATGTTTGGGGCGCCGTCTTTGAGGTGACGACTTTGAGGTGGCGTCTCTGGGGCGCCCTCCCTTGCCGTTCCTGGCGCGCAGGGCTATCTCGGAAGGCCTGTGAGGGCTGAACCGGAACCAGAAGGCGGGCATGCGCGCGGAACTGCAGACAGTGGCGGAGGATATCGGCAAGTCGCTTGACCTGCTCAAGCAGCGCTTGCAGTGGGAGACGGCGGCCTTCCGGCTCGAAGAGCTTGACGCGATGGTCGAGGATCCGACGCTGTGGGACGACCCCGCCCGGGCCCAGAAGATCATGCGCGACCGCCAGCAGCTTTCCGATGCGATGGAGGCCTGCCGGTCGATCGAGGCGCGGCTTACCGACACGGTCGATCTGATCGAGCTGGGCGAGGCCGAAGAGGATGCCGAGATCGTTGCCGAGGCGGGCGAGGCCCTGCATGCGCTGCGCGAGCTGGCCGCCAAGAAGGAGATCGAGGCGCTGTTGGACGGCGAGGCCGATGGCAATGACGCCTTTTTGGAGATCAAGCAGGGCGCGGGCGGCACCGAGGCCTGCGACTGGGCGGCGATGCTGGCGCGCATGTATGTGCGCTGGGCCGAAAAGCGCGGCTTTGAGGTGGAGCTGCAGGAGGAGCAGCCCGGCAGCGAGGCGGGCATCAAATCGGCCACCTACCGCATCAAGGGCCAGAACGCCTATGGCTGGCTGAAATCGGAAAGCGGCACGCATCGGCTGGTGCGCATCTCGCCCTTTGGCAAGGGCACGCGCGAGACCTCGTTTGCCGCGGTCGGCGCTTATCCGGTGATCGACGACACCATCGAGATCGAGGTGAACCCGGCCGATATCCGCATCGACACCTATCGCTCCTCCGGCGCGGGCGGGCAGCATGTGAACACCACCGACTCGGCCGTGCGCATCACCCATCACCCGACGGGGATCGTGGTGACAAGCTCGGAGAAATCCCAGCATCAGAACCGCGACATTGCCATGAAGGCGCTGAAATCGCGGCTTTACCAGATGGAGCTTGACCGCCGGAACGCCGAGGCGAATGCGCTTTACGAGGCCAAGGGCGATGCCGGCTGGGGCACGCAGATCCGCTCCTACGTGCTGCAGCCCTATCAGATGGTCAAGGATCTGCGCACGGGTGAGGAGACCTCCGACACCTCCGGCGTGCTGGATGGCGATCTCGACGCCTTCATGGCCTCGGTGCTGGCGCAGGACAAGACCGGCAAGGCGCGCGACGACGCCTAGGCGCGGCCCGGCTGGGGCGCCCTGGGGCTGTGTTCCATACGACCAGCCCCGTCAGGTGACCCCGTAGGGACCCGTCAGGTGGCTGCGTCAGGTGGCGGCGCTGCGCGGTCGTTGCAGGGCAAACCAGATCAGCGCGCCGCCGGCCAGGGTCAGGAAGGGCACCATGGCGTAATTGACCGCCTGCCAGCCCTCCATCGCATTGGCCCCGGTGCCGTTCATCAAGAGGCCCGAGGAGAGCGAGGCGATGGTCACCATGCCAAAGACGCAGAAATCATTCATGCCCTGCAGCCGCGCGCGTTCTTCGGGCGTGTGGCTGGCGGCGATCATGGCGGTGGCGCCGATATAGCCGAAATTCCAGCCGATGCCGAGCAGGATGGTGCCGACCAGGAAGTTCTCCATGGCAACCCCGCTGAGCCCGGCAAGGCCCGAGCCGGCCAGGATCACCAGGCCGATGGCGATGATCCGCTCCACCCCGAAGCGGGCGATCAGATGCCCGGTGAAGAAGGAAGGGATGAACATCGCCAGCACATGCACCGAGACCGCATTGGCCGCGTCATCCTCGGTCAGCCCGCAGCCGACAATGGCCAGCGGCGTCGAGGTCATGACCAGGTTCATCAGCGAATAGGAGACCATGCCGCAGATCATCGCGACCAGAATGCGCGGGGTGCGCAGCATCTGCATGCGGGTGCGGCCCTTTTCCACCCGAAGCTGGGCCTTGGGCGTGGGCGGAATGTCGAGGAAGGCAAAGATCGGCACGGCCAGCAGGTTGATCGCCATCACCGCGAGATAGGCGCCGGCAAAGGGCACGGGCGCCAGCGCGTCATTGGTGATCTTGAATAGCTGCGGGCCGAGAATGGCGCCGATCAGCCCGCCGGCCATCACCAGCGAGATCGCTTTGGGCCGGTAGGCCTCGCTGGCCGTGTCGGCGGCGGCAAAGCGGTAATAGCCCTGGGCCGACATATAAAGGCCCACCAGGAAGGCGCCGCCCAACATCAGCGGGAAGGATTGGATGATCAGCGCGAGGGCCATCACCCCGGCCCCGGCCCCGCCGCCGGCCGCGCCCAGCAAAAAGCCCGAGCGGCGGCCACGCGCCTCCATATGATTGGCCAGGAAGGGTGCGGCGATCATCGAGCCGAGCACGATCATCGAGATCGGCAGGGTGGCCAGGATCGGGTTTGGGGCGAGATACTGCCCCGCGAGCCCGCCCATCACGAAATTGATCGGCATTTGCGCGCCAAGCACCGCCTGTGCGGTGGCCAGCACCGCGACATTGCGGCGTGCGCGGCGGGCAGCCTTTTCGCTGCCCGGGTCAGATTCGGCGATGTCCAATGAAGCCATGCGCATTTGTTAGGCAGGAATTGGGGCGGGTTCTGGGCAGAGCGCCTTTTTTCGAAACGCTCTGGCAGGTTTGGTTACCGAAACCGCGCCTCCGGCAGGCGGCTCTGCCCGCATTGCGTGCAACCCTGCCGCCCGACCCGCCTGGCCCGCCCGACCCGCCAGACCTACCTGGCCCGCCCGACCCGCCTGGCCCGCCTGGCGCGACGCTCAGCGCAGGCGAAAGTCGAAGCCCGACCCGCGCAGGCTGCACAGCGTCGGCAGCTCGGCATAGGGGTTTGCGACGAAATCGCGGGTCAGGTCGCGGGCGCAGGAGGCGGCATCCATCACCGAATGCGCAGCACCCGGCACGATGTGGAGCTGGCCGTTTTCAAGCGTCTCGAGCGCCTGGCGCGCATAGGCCGGCGGGGTGACGGGGTCATGCGCCCCGACCAGAAGCAGGGTGGGGATGGCGCTGACCACCGGCTCGGCAAAGCCCGAGCTGCGCGGGCGGCTGGGCCAGCCATTGCAGGCCGGCAGCTGCAGCGCGGTGCCCAGCCAATTGGCCAGCCGGGGATGCGTGTCGATGGCATCGCGCAGCACCGTCTCGTCATACCAGGCAAAATCATCGTTGCAGTTGACCGCCGCCTGCATGCCGAATGACCAGTCCGAAAAGAGCGCGTCATAGACATAAGGTTCGAGCAGGATTTCGCGGAAGAGGTCCATATCGCCCCGGGCCAGGGCGTTGAGCCCATAGGGCAGGGTCTGGATGCCGTCGATCCAGTAGAGGCTGTAAAAGGCGATGTCGATCAGGGTGACATCGTCGAGCTCGAAATAGAGGCGCGGGCCGCGGCCCTCGGGATCATCGGCATAGACGGCGACCGGCTCGGCGCGCAGCCGGGCGATGGAGGCATCGAACTCCGCCTCCAGCCGCGGATAGGTCCGCGCGCAATCGGCATCCGCCGCGCAGGCGGTAAAGAACGCGTCCAGCGCGTCGACAAAGGGCTGCGGGTCGGACCAGTGCCGGGTGACCGAGGGGGGAAAGACGCTGTCAAAGACCGAGGCCGTGACGCCGCGCGGATCCTGGCGCATCACCTCCAGCCCCAGCCGGGTGCCGTAGGAGACGCCGTAGAGGATCCAGCTTTCAACCCCCAGCGCGCGGCGCAGGGCGGCGACATCGCGCGCGCTTTCGGTGGTGGAATAGGCGGCAAGGTCATAGCCCTGGCGGGCCAGCCGGTCGAGGCAGGCGCGGTTGGCCCGCGCGGCATTCTCCAGCCAGTCGGTCGGCGGGCCCGGGCGCTCGGTCGCGCCCAGATAGACCTTGGGATCGCCGAATTCGGGGCAGGTCATGCCGACCCCGTCGACCGTGATGCCGCGCTGGGCAAACAGCACCACGTCGCGGTCGCGCGCCCAGCCCATCACCCAATCGACGTAATACTCCCAGAACTCCAGCCCGTCGCCATCGGAGAATTCCATCGACTGGCCCGGCCCGCCGCTGAGAAACACCACCGGGTCGAGCCCGCGATCGGTCTCGGCGCGCAGGATGCGCACATGCAGATAGATCTTGCGGCTGTCGGGGTCGCTGCGGTCCTCGGCAACCTCGAGCACCCCGCACTCGACCGCGCGGCCCAGCCCCGGCGCCTCGGGGCAGCCATGGCGCAGCCAGGTCGCGGCGCTGTCCTCCTCGCGCTGGGGGATTTTTTCCTTGCGGGCCTGGGCCGGGTGCAGGGCGATCAGCGTCAGCAGGGCGGCAAGGAGGCCAAGCGCCGGCCGCATCGCGCGCGCGGGCCGAAGACCACGAGACAGGAGAAAACGAAACAGGGGAATCACAGCGGCCGCTCTTTCATGGGTCCTTGACTGGGCGCGATGCTAGCACCGCTGTGCCGGCCGGGCCAGATGCTGCGCGGCCGCGCGGGGGTCTCAGCGCATCGGTGCCTGTTTTGCGGTTGGTGGTTTGGAGGCCGGGGGTGGTGTTGCAGGGGGAGGTGCCGCAGTGGGTGGTGTCGCAGGGGGTGGTGTTGCAGTGGGTGGTGTCGCAGTGCTCGGGCGCCGGGCGCGCTGCACGGCCAGAATGCCGAGGGCGACAATGGCCACACCCAGCGCATCGCGCAGGCCCAGCGGCTCGCCCAGGACCAGCGCTGCGACCGCAACGCCCAGGAAGGGGTTGAGGAAGTGAAAGCTGGCCGCCTGGGTGGGGCCGATGCGGCGCACCAGCCAGAACCAGGTGAGGGTGGCGGCCAGACCGGGGAAGATGGTGGTGTAGGCAAAGGCCAGGCCCAGCGTCGGGGTCCAGTTCACCTGCCAATCGTCAAAGAGGAGCGCGAGCGGCAGGAGCGTGACGCTGCCCACCAGCATCTGCAGGCCGACCATCATCAGAAGGTCGCGTTTGGGCAGCGCGTCGCGCAGCAACAGCGTGGCGCCGGCGAGCGACAGGAGCCCGGCGAGCATCAGCGCGAGGCCGGCCGCATCGACCCCGCCGCCGGCAAGCCGCCCCTCCATGATCAGCGCGACGCCGGCCAGGCCGATCACAAGGCCGGCGATGGCCAGCGGGCTGAGCCGCTCATTGAAGAAAAGCCGGCTGGCCAGTGCCACGACCAGCGGCAAGAGGCTGGCGATGATGACGGCGACGCTGGCCTCGACCCAGCGCATGGCCAGGAAGTTGAGACCCAGATAGAGGGTGTTCTGGCAGATGCCGAAGAGGGCGACCGCCCCCCATTGGGCGCGGGTGATCCGGGCCGACTGGCCCAGGAGCGCGGCGATGGCGATGGCCACGAGGGCCGAGAGCGCAAAGCGCACCGAGAGCGCGGCAAAGGGCGGTGCGTCGGCCACGAGCAGCCGGGCCGAGGTGAAGGCCGAGCTCCACATGAAGGCAAAGGCAAAGCCGGCGATCAGCGCGCGGATGTCCATGCTGCGGTCCTTCGCCTCGGAGGATGGGGGTGTTCTGTGCCGGATCGCCGGGGGGAGCGCAAGCGCCCCGCCCGGTAAGGGGCGTACGGAACGGGCCGGACCCCGGGGGCGGGGCTGGGTGCTGGTGTTTGCCCGGATGCTGGTTTTTACCCGGATGCCGGGTTTTGCGGATGCTGGTTTTTGCAGATGCCGCCTCGGCACAGCGCCCCCCCCCCCACCCCCCGGTGCCCCGGCGGCGGGGGTCAGCGGGGGCCCCGGGTGCGGCGTGGGGGGGCCCATCGGCGCGCCGCCGGCGCTGGTGAACGCGGTGCTGGATGCGCTGAACGCCGCCGGCTACGGGGTCGAGCATATCGAC
>JBCBKN010000263.1:0-6706 GCA_038521775.1 Pseudomonadota bacterium
GCTGGCCGTGATCCCCATCAAGATGGCCAGGATCCAGTCCATTTCCGGGTGCAACCGCGGGGTGCGCAGAAAGGCGCGGGTGTAGGTGGCGGCGCTGAGGATGACGACCTGGCCGACCAGGATCGAGGCATTGCCATTGAAAAGCGGCGCGTTGGGCCAGAAGAACTGGAAGGTATAGCCATCGCGGTGCATCACGTAAAAGAGGATCGCCAGGGCAAAGCCCGAATAGGCCAGGAAGGTGATCTGCCGGGTGGCCAGGAAGGCCAGCACGCCCAGGCAGGCCAGCAGCATCATCATGCCGAAATAGCCGAAATCCTTGGCCAGCGTCGTGCTGCGCTGCGCCTCGAAGGCGGTTTCGGGCATGATCCGCAGCCCGATGCCCGACGAGCCGTCCGAGGTATAGGCGATGTAGACCGTGCCGCTTTGCCCGGCCGCCAGCGTGATCGGCGCGGCAAGCTCGGCCAGCTGCACCGGGCGGCTTGAAAAGACCGAGGCGCGGGTCTGGTCGAGCGTGGTCGTCACGCCCGCATCGGTGACCAGATGCACGGCCATGGTGGGCATGAAATTGGTGTTAAAGAGGATCACCCATCGCCCGTCGGACGCCGTGCCGTTGGTCACGCGAAAGCGCAGCCAGATCCGGTCGGTCGTGTAGCCGAAATTCGCATCCTGACGGTCGAGCGGGGCAAAGCCCGCATCGGGCCCTGTGACGTCGGCCAGGCGCAGGCTGCGGTCGGGGTCGCGCAGATAGCTGACCTCGCCCTGCGGTGACAGCAACCCTGCGACCCCGGTCAACTCGACAGAAGCGGCTGCAGCAGGTATCGCTGTGAGTGCACAAAATAACAGCACCCTAAGGAGTGCACCCACCCACATGTCATCCAGCCCCGTCAGCAGGTCGGACGGGCCGGGGCGTTCGCCCGGACCCGATCTGACTGGCGCACCCAGCGCTGTCATTGCCGATGACCATGAGATCGTGCTGCACGGGCTGCGCGATTTGTTGGCCGGTCTGGGCATTGCCGTGGCGGCCGAGGCCACCGACGGGCTGGGCGCCATTGCCGCCATCAAGCGCCACCAGCCGCAGCTTGCGCTGATCGATCTGCATCTGCCGCGGGCCAATGGGGTTGAGGTGCATGCCGAGGCGCGCCGCTGGTCGCCCGACACGCGCTTTGTGGTGCTGACCGGCAGCGCCACGCCGGACATGCTGGCCGAGCTTTTGTGCACGGGCGTGCACGGGCTTTTCCTCAAAAGCGGGGCGCCGGCCGAGCTGTCGGCGGCGCTGCCGCGCATTATTGCCGGCGAAACGGTCATCGCGGCGGCGGTTCAGAAAACGACCGGCGCGGCCGAGGCCGTGGGGCTGACCCGCCGCGAACTTCAGGTCCTGCAGGAGATCGGCTCGGGCGCGTCCGGCACCCAAATTTCGCAGAATCTCGGCATCAGCGCCAAGACGGTGGAGAACCACCGCGCCAGCATGATGCGCAAACTCCAGGTGCATTCGACCGCCTCGCTGATCATGTCGGCCATCAGGCGCGGGCTCTTATCCCCCGATGCGTGACCTCCTTCACGGACCAGAATGAGGGATTCCACCCATAGGTGGCAAGACACTCATAAGTTAACCTTCGCGCCGTGCCCGTGCCGCGTCTTACGGAGGCTTTGCCCATGTCCGCGAACTCGAACCCGCCCCCAGCAAACCAGCTTGAGGGGACGCTCGAGGCATATTACGCTAACCTTCAACGCACCGATGACAATGTCGAGGCGATCGAACAGGGCATCAACAATGCCTATATCGCGACGGCCACAACCCGGGCCGCGATCCAGGCGGTGGAGACCTTTCGCGACGACGCAAAGCAGCTTTCCATCACGGTCGACACGTTCAAATTCGTCGCCAAGCTGATGTCGAAGGCCGGCGGGCTGAAGCCGATCGGCACCGCGCTGACCAAGATCCTGGAGAGGGTCGACAAGACCGTTGAGAAGGTTGAGGACAAGGCCGAGGAGGTCGACAAGAAGTTCAAGGACAAGAACCTTGTCGAAAGGCTGAAGACGGTCGAGGACAAGCTCGACAAGGCCGGCAACGGTCTTGGCGAGGTGTCCAAGGTGCTGGATGTGCGCGAGGCCCAGGCCGCGGCGATGATCTTTGCGCTCGACAGCACCGCGCCCTATTCCAGCGCGCTGGCCACGGCGGTCGACCTGCAAGTCTATGACGACAATCTGGCGCTCGACGCGGTCAATAATGTCGCCGATCCGATCCTGCAGCCGGTCAAGGATTTCAACGAGCTGGTCCGCGTCAAGATCTTTGACGACTTCCTGGACGGGGTCAGCGATCTGCGCTCGGTCGCGGGCGTGTTTGATGGTGTGGCCGGCCCGCTCAACGAGCTTTACAAGCTGCTCAAGCCGGTTGAGGACGTTCTGAACGCGGTCGGTTTCATCTTCGACATCACCGTGGGCTGGATCATCGACTGGGCGTTCGAGGCGCTGGGCATCAACAAGCTCATCGACAAGGTCGAAGAGCAGATCAACAAGCTGCTGCCCGATTTCGAAATCCTCAATGTGCTTGACGATGCGGTCGACAACATCCTGGGCGATGTCGAGGCGTTCGTGAACACGCCGGATTTCAACGGCATCGCGGATATCGATTTCAACCCGCGCGCCGATGTGCCGTCGATCCAGCGCTGGATCGACCAGATCTATTCCGGCGGGCTTGCGGGGTTTGAAGACCCCGATTGCGGCCCGATCCTGATCGGCACCACCGATGACGACACGATCACCGGCTTTGACGATGAGGATGACATCCTCGATGGCGGGGCGGGCAATGACACGCTTTATGGCCTGGGCGGCGACGACATCCTGATCGGCGGGACGGGCGATGACACGCTGTTCGGCGGCACCGACACATATGATGCCGTGAGCAACCGCGATGGCGGGGACCGCGCGATCTACAGAGGCGGGGTCGAGGAGTATTCGATCACCCAGGAGGTTGAGGACGGCCCGGTGCTCATCAGCCATGTGCGCCCCGGCGCCGGGGTCGAGCTTCAGGGCACCGACACGCTCGACGGGGTCGAATACGCGGTTTTCGACGGGCAGGAATTCCTGATCGAGGATCTGCTGCGCAACACCCAGATCGCAGCGCCCGGTCAGACCATTTTGCGCGGGCGCAACGAGATCAGCGATGAGAACCTCGACGGTGTTGTTGACGACACGGTCGACGACATCCTGATCGGGCTTGCCGGCCAGCCGATCACCATTTTCGGGCGCGGCGGCGACGACCGGGCGATTGCCGGGTCGGGCCGGACCGCCGATTCGCTCTATGGCGGGGTCGGCAACGACTATCTCGACCCCGCGCTCAGCGGCACGGGCGCCGGCACGTCGGGGCGCGACGAGGTTTATGGCGGCACCGGGATCGACACGCTGTCGCTGCGCCGCAACACGGTGGGAGAGCATGTCGACCTGACCGCCGGGCGCTATCTGGCCGCGGGCGAAAGCGGCGACAGCTCGCGCGCGCGGCTGCAATCCGAGCGTGCCGATCTGCTGGTTTCGATCGAGAATGTCGTCGGCACGCAGATGGATGACGCGCTGTTCGGCTCGGACATTGCGAATGTCCTGCAGGGCGTGGATGGCGACGATCTGATCGACGGGCGCGGCGGGCGCGATTCCATCGAAGGCGGCAAGGGCGACGACATTCTGGTCGGCGGCGCGGATATCGACAGCATCTTCGGCGGCGTCGGCAATGACGTGATGATCGGGCAGCGCGCGGTGGCCGGGGTGTCGGATTTCTACGATGGCGGGGATGGCATCGACTATGTCTCCTATACCGGGCTGGAAAATGCCGCGGTGGCCACCTCCTGGGGCGATCTCTTTACCTTTGGCGCTCCGGCGCTGAAGATCATCGCGCGGGCCGATGCCGGCACGGTGCGCCAGGTCAACCCCAACAACAACCAGACCATCTCGACCGACCGGCTGGTCGATGTCGAGGGGATCCGCGGCTCACGCTTCAACGATCTTCTAATCGGCGGCGAGGTTCTGGCCACGCTTGACGGGTCCGAGGGCAATGACACGATCATCACCGATGGGATGACCGGCGATGCCATCGGCGGCAACGGCACCGACACGATCTATACCAGCGCGGCGCTGATCAACTACTACGGCGGGTCGTTCTTTGAGGCCGATGACAGCACCGCCGATGTGCTGGACATGAGCCGCACCGAGAATGTCTCGTGGAACATCACCGATACCGGCGCGGGAACGGCGCAGTACAAGACCGCCAACGACCCCAATGCGACCTTCGCCGATACCGGCACCACGGCCAACGGGTTCGAGCGCTACATCTTCGCCGATGGCGATGACAGCTATTATGCCAATGTCGATGCCTACCGCCTGATCTCGATGGAGGGCGGCGACGATTATGCCAATATCGGGGCAAGCAGCGGCGCTGTGGTCTCAGGCTTTTATTCGATGGGCGATGGCGATGACGAGCTGGAGCTCTTTCGCCCCGGCACCGCGAATATGGGCGCGGGCACCGACTATCTCTACTATGCCAATCTCGCGGCCGAAGCCGGCGCGACGCTGATCGGCGGGCTGGGCGATGACACCATCGAGATCACCGCGGGCACCGATCTTGTCATCGATGGCGGCGCGAATGGCATCGAGGACCGGCCGGGCACCGATTTCAACGACACCGACTGGCTGCTCATCGACCCCACGCTGGTCGGCGCGGTCACCATCAACATGGTTGCCGGGACCCTGTCCGGCGCGATCACCGGCACCTTTACCAGCATCGAGAAGGTCAATGGCACGCGTGCCGGCGACACGGTCTTTGGCAGCGAGATCGACAACCAGATCATGGGCGCCGATGGCCAGGACACCCTGCTGGGCGGCGCCGGGTCGGACAACATCTATGGCGGCACGGGGTCCGACACGATCCGCGGCGACGCGGGCGACGACAACATCTTTGGCGGCGCGGGCAGCGACGTGATCTATGGCGGCGACGATGAGGAGAGCGGCGACACCGTCTCCTGGTCGTTCTTCTCGCCCATCGGCGAGGTCCAGGAATCGGGTTTTGGCGATCTGGAGGTCGATCTGCGCAACGGCACGGCGCTGCTGACCTGGTCGAGCGGGTCGGAGATCGACACCATCTTTGGCATCGAAAACGTGATCGGCGGGGTCGGCGCGGACAGCCTGACCGGCGACAACCGGTCGAACGTTCTGTCGGGCGGGGCCGCCAATGACCAGCTCTACGGGCTGGGCGGCGACGATGTGCTGAACACCGGCGACGGGGCCGACTCGGCCTATGGCGGTGCGGGCAACGACACGGTCAATGTCGGCGATGGCGGCCTGATGGCGCATGGCGGCGACGGGTTCGACACGCTCAATCTGGGCGAGCTGCAAGGCAGCCTCACCTATGATTTTGCCACCGATGTGCTGAGCGGCGAAATCATGGTCGACATTCCGGTCTGGGCCGATACCGGCACAACCGAGGCCCGGGCCGGCGGGCTGACACCCGCGCAGGTGCTGGAGGCGGATCCGCTTTTCCACAATGATGCCTCGGACCCCGACCGGGTGCTGCCCGACACGCCCGAGACCAAGATCATCCAGACCCTGACGCCCCGCATCTTCAACGGCATGGCCGAAAGCTTTGAGCGGGTTCAGGGCGGCACGGCAACCCTGACGGTGCTGGTCACCCAGGCGCGCGACGTGATCCTGGGCGGCACCGAATCGGTCGAGATCGTCTCGTTTGCCAATGAGATCCGGGGCGTGACCTACAATATGGCCACCAAGACCGGCACCAGCCCGTTCATCACCAATGACGCCTATGTCAATATCGACGGGCTGGAGGGGACCAGCGAGGATGACACGCTGCTCGGCGATGCCAATGACAACACGCTCTATGGCGGTTCGGCCGGCGATGACACGCTGACCGGCAGCGACGGCAACGATCTGCTGGTCAATCTCAACGGCACCTCGACGCTGTTTGGCGGCAATAACGACGATGTCTTCATGCTGGGCAATGGCGGCGACACGGTCCGCGGCGGCGACGGGTATGACCGTGTGGTGATCGAGGATGTCGCCGGTGCCAATGCCAATGACACGGTGATCAACCTGCTTGCCAATTCCGGGCAGGGCTTTTACGGGCGCGACAAGTCCTTTGCCCAGATCGAGGAGTTCGCCTTTCTTTTCGAGGAGCGCGGCACGATCATTGCCACCAACGCGGCCGATATCATCGAGCTTGCCGGGTCGAAAAGCCTGCGCGTGCTGGGCGGCGATGATGAGGTCCGCATCGGCGCCGACACGGTGGGCCTGTCGCTCGATGGTGGCGGCGGGACCGATCTGCTCGATTTTACCGCACGTCAGCGCGACCTGACCGTCTCGCTCACCGCGGAATCGCTCAGTGACGATGGCAACCGGGCCCGGGTGCGCGGGTTTGAGAATGTCGATGGCGGCGATGGCGACGATCTGATCGTCGGGTCGTCGGTGCGCAACATTCTCGATGGCGGGCTGGGCAATGACCGGGTGCTGGGCGCTGGGGGCGACGATTTCATCGATGGCAACGAGGGCGATGACGTGCTTTTCGGCAATACCGACGATGACCTGATCATCGGCGGGTTGGGCGATGACGTGCTTTATGGCGGCGGCGGGATCGACCGGTTCCTGTTCCTGGAGGGCGATGGCAATGACATCATCCGCGATTTCCAGGACAATGCCGACAAGATCTGGATCC
>JBCBKN010000264.1:0-6690 GCA_038521775.1 Pseudomonadota bacterium
CCAGCGCGTGGCCATGGGCCGGGCAATCGTGCGCGACCCGCAGGTGTTTCTCTTCGACGAGCCGCTCTCGAACCTCGACGCCAAGCTGCGCGTGGCCAGGCGCACCGAGATCAAGGCCCTGCACCAGCGCGTCGGCGGCACCACCATCTATGTCACCCATGATCAGATCGAGGCGATGACCATGGCCGACAAGATCGTGGTGATGCAGGGCGGCAATGTCGAGCAGATCGGCGCGCCGCTGGAGCTTTACGATCGGCCCGACAATCTGTTCGTGGCCGGGTTCATCGGGTCGCCTGCGATGAACTTTCTGCGCGGCAGGATGACCCGGGACAACGGCCCCGTCGTGGTCACGCCCGAGGGCGAGCGCATTGCTGCGCCCGAGATACCCACCGCGCGCGAGGGCGCCGAGGTGGTGCTGGGCACCCGGCCGGAGCATCTGACACTGGTCACCGAGGCGCAGGACAGTCAGGGATTTGCCGCCGAGGTGGTGGTGACCGAGCCCACCGGGGCCGAGGTTCAGATCGTGGCCAAGCACGGGCAGGACGAGGTGATCGGCGTCTTTCGCGAACGGCTGCAGCCGCGCCCGGGCGACACGCTGCGCTTTGCCCCCGATCTTGCCCATGCGCATCTTTTCGATGCCGAGACCGGGCGGGTGTTGCGGGCCTGAGCCCGGCACAAAAGAACCGGGCCAAGCCCGGCGCAAAATGATTTGGGCCTGAGCCCGGCGCAAAAAAACCGGGCAAAGCCCCGGCGCAAAGGATCCGGGCAAAGCCCGGGTGCCAGAATTCCGGGCAAAGCCCGGCGAAAGGCGCGCAGGGACGCGCAAAACTGGGAGGACGAAGATGAGCTTTACACGGCGGAGATTCCTCGGCACCTCGGCCATGGCCGGGGCGATGATTGCGGGTGGCGACCTTCTGGGCCGGTCGCGCGCCTGGGCTGCGACAGAGATGAAATGGACGCCCGAGGATGGCGCGTCGCTGCAGCTGTTGCGCTGGAAGCGGTTTGTGCAATCCGAAGAGGATGCGTTCCTCAAGCTTGTGGCCGCCTTCACCGACGCCACCGGCGTGCAGGTCGAGGTGCTCAACGAAAGCCTTGACGACGTGCAGCCCAAGGCCTCGGTCGCGGCCAATGTCGGCTCGGGCCCGGACATGTTCTGGGGCCTTTACTCGCTGCCGCATCTGTTCCCTGAAAAATGCATGGATGTGTCGGATGTCTGCGACCATATCGGCAGCAAATATGGCGGCTGGGCGCCCTCGGCCGAAACCTATGGCAAATCGGGCGACAGCTGGATCGCGGTGCCGGTGGCCTACAACGCCAACCTGATCAACTACCGCAAATCGGCCATCGAAGAGGCGGGCTTTTCCGAAATGCCCGGCGACACCGAGGGCTTTTTGGAGCTGTGCAAGGCGCTTCAGGGCATCGGCAAGCCGGCCGGCATGGCGCTTGGCCACGCCTCGGGCGACGGCAATGCCTGGGTGCATTGGGCGCTCTGGTCGCATGGCGGCTATCTGGTCGACGAAAACGACCAGGTGATCATCAACTCGCCTGAAACCGAAGCCGCGCTCAACTATGCCAAAGCGCTGTTTGACAGCTGGATCCCGGGCACCGCCTCTTGGAACGACGCCTTCAACAACAAGGCCTTCCTGGCCGAAGAGGTGTGGCTGACCAATAATGGCGTGTCGATCTATGCCGCGGCCAAGCGCCAGGCCGGCGAAGACGCCAAAATGGCCGAAATCGCCGAGGATATGGACCATGCCTTCTGGCCCATCGGCCCGTCGAGCACCCCGGCGGAGTTCCACATCTGCTATCCGCTTTTGGGCATGAGCTACACGCCCTATCCCAATGCGGTGAAGGCCTTCATGCAGTTCATGATGGAGGTCGAGAACTATGAGCCCTGGTGCGAGGGCGCCGTGGCCTATCTGAGCCACCCCTACAAGGCCGGCGATGATTTTGCCTTCTGGGACGCCGACCCGAAACTGGTCGCAGCCAAGCCCGCCGCATGGCGCACCTCGACGGCCGGGCATCTGGGCTCGGTGGGCGAGCGCGCCGCCGCGGCGCTGGCCGATTTCATCGTGCTCGACATGCTGGCAAATGTCTGCACCGGGCGCCAGACGCCCGAGGGTGCCATGAAGCTGGCCGAGCGTCAGGCCAAGCGGCTCTACCGCGCCTGATCCGATCCGACCCATGGGGGGCCGCCCGGCGCGGCCCCTCGCCTCACAGGGAGATGCCGGTTTGGCCGATGTAACCCGCAGCGAGGATCATGCCGGGCAAAAGCGCACCGCAAAGTCGGCGCCCAAGGAAATGTCCGCCTGGTCACAGCTTCAGACCAACCGCAACTGGCTGGGCATGTGGTTCATGCTGCCCGCCGGCCTTTTCCTCATTCTGTTTCTGGCCTACCCGCTGGGCCTGGGGGTCTGGCTGTCCTTCACCGATGCCAGGCTCGGCCGCGCGGGCGAGTTCATCGGTCTTGAGAACTACGCCTGGCTGATCGGCGATTTCACCGAAGGCTGGAAGTTCTGGGAGATCGGCGACCCGGTTTTCTGGCTCTCGGTCTTCAACACCCTGCTCTACACGGTCGTGGCCAGCGCAATCAAATTCGGCATCGGGCTCTATCTGGCGCTTCTGCTCAACAAGCACATGCCCTTCAAGGCGATCATCCGGGCGGTGGTGCTGATCCCCTTCATCGTGCCCACCGTGCTCTCGGCCATCGCCTTCTGGTGGATCTTCGACACGCAGTTTTCGATCCTCACCTGGATGCTGCAGGAGGTCGGCGCGATTGCCGAGGATTACCAGGTCAACTGGCTGGGCGAGCCGCTGATGGCCCGCGCCTCGGTGATCTTTGCCAATATCTGGCGCGGCGTGCCCTTCATCGCGATCACGCTTCTGGCCGGGTTGCAGACCGTGCCGCCCTCGCTTTACGAGGCTTCGGTCATCGACGGCGCCACCCGCTGGCAGATGTTTCGCTACATCACCTACCCGCTGCTGACCCCGATCATTGCCGTGGTGATGACCTTCTCGGTCCTCTTCACCTTCACCGATTTCCAGCTGATCTGGGTGCTGACCCGCGGCGGGCCCGTCAACACCACCCATCTGATGGCCACGCTCAGTTACCAGCGTGCGATCCTGGGCGGAAACCTTGGCGAGGGGGCCGCGATCTCGACCGCGATGATCCCCTTCCTTCTGGCGGCGATCATGTTCTCCTGGTTCGGGTTGCAGCGGCGCAAATGGCAACATGGAGAGGCCAATGACTGACGCCACGCCCAGTGCTGCCAAGGATGATCATTCCGAGGGCATGCAGTATCTGGAGACCCCGCTCAACCGGGTGATCACGCTCTGGATCCCGCTGATCATCATCATGATCGTGCTCCTCTTTCCGTTTTACTGGATGTCGCTCACGGCCATCAAACCGGACAAGGAGCTGATCGATCTGGAGACGACGCATCCGCTCTGGACCTGGAGCCCGACCTTCAAGCATATCCGGATCCTCCTCTTTGAGACCGAGTATCCGACCTGGCTGTGGAACACGATGTCCATCGCCATGGGCGCCACGATCCTGTCGCTGATCGCCAGTGTCGGCGCGGCCTATGCGATTGCGCGCATCAAGTATCGGGGCGCGAACTGGGTGGGTGGCGCGATCTTCTTGGCCTATCTGGTGCCGCCCTCGATCCTCTTTATCCCGCTTGCCTCGATCATCGTCGATTATGGGCTTTTCGACACGCCCTTCGCGCTGATCCTCACCTACCCCACGATCCTGATCCCGTTTTCCACCTGGCTTTTGATGGGCTATTTCAAAACCATCCCGTTTGAGCTGGAGGAATGCGCGCTGATCGACGGGGCGACGCGCTGGCAGATCCTGACCAAGATCGTGCTGCCCCTGGCCATCCCGGGGCTGATCTCGGCCTTTATCTTCTGCTTCACGCTCTGCTGGAACGAATACATCTATGCGCTGACCTTCATTTCCAGCCCCTCGAACAAGACCGTGCCGGTGGCCATCGTGACGAGCTTTACCGATGGCGATATCTTCCGCTGGGGCTCGATCATGGCCGGCGCGCTGATCGGCTCGCTGCCGCTGGTCATCCTCTATGCCTTCTTTGTGGAGCATTACGTGGCTGCGATGACCGGGGCTGTGAAGGAGTGACGCCGCCAGGGGGCAGCCAAGGATGACTGAAACAGCCGCGGCCGCGCAGGGATCGGGGATCGACTGGTTCTTCGACCCGATCTCGCCATTTGCCTATCTGGGATTTCACCGGCTGGGCGAGTTGCCGGCGGGCACCGAGATCCGCTTTCGGCCCGTGCTCTTTGCAGGGTTGCTTGCGCATTGGGGCCAGCTTGGCCCGGCCGAGATTGCACCGAAGCGGCGCCACACCGGGCTGGCGGTCATGTGGCGGGCGCGGCAGCTTGGCCTCACGATGACCCCGCCGCCCCGCCACCCCTTCAATCCGCTCGGCCTCTTACGCCTGTGTCTTGCCACCGGGCCGAGCCGCGAGACGGTCGCCACCATTTTTGACCATGTCTGGGGCCAGGGCGAGGATGGTGAGGCGCCCGAAAGCCTTGCAGGGCTGGCGCAGCGGCTCGGTCTGTCCGATTGGGAGGCGCGGATTGCCGCGCCCGAGATCAAGGCGGCCCTGCGGGCCAATACCGAGGCCGCGATCGAGGCCGGGGTGTTCGGGGTGCCGACGGCGGTCTTCGGCGGGCAGCTTTTTTGGGGCGAGGACATGACCGATGCGCTCTGCGCCTCTCTCGCCGATCCCGATCTCCTTGCAAGCCCCGCGCTGACGGCAATGGCCGAAATCCCGGCCGCCTCCACCCGACACCAGAGCCCGGCCTGGACGCTCCACCATGTGAACCTGCAGGCCACAGATGTCCGCGCCTCGGCCCGCTTTTACACCCAGATCCTGGGCATGGCGGAGGCCGACTGGCAGTTTCCCCCGGCCAGCGAGGTGGGGTTTTTGCCCGCCGACCCGGACCGGCTGGCGCTTTTTCCCGCGCAAACCGGGGCCCGCGGGGCCAATGCCGGGCTGCATCTGATCGCGCCCGACCCCGAATTCGCCCGCAAGAACGGGTTCGACCACAACCCCTCGATCGGCGGCCATATCGCCATTCAGGTGCCCGATCTCGACGCGGTGATGGCGCGGCTCGCCGCCGCCGGCATCCCCTATTCCTATGCGCCGACCTTTGCCATTCCCGACATGCGCCATGTCTATGTATATGATCCGGCAATGAACCTCTTGGAGTTAAACGAGGTGCGGTCATGAAGATTGCCGTGATTGGCCTTGGCGCGATGGGCGCGCGGATGGCAACGGTGCTGATCAGCGCGGGACATGACGTCACGGGCTATGATCTTAACCCGTCGGCGCGCGCGGCGCTGGAGGCTGTCGGCGGCAACGTGGCCAGGTCGGCCGCGGCGGCCAGCGCCGGCGCCGAGGCGGTGCTGGTGGTGGTCGTCAATGCGGACCAGGCAACCGACGCGCTCTTCGGGCCCGACGGCGCAGCCGGCGCGCTTGCCGCCGGCTCGCTGCTCATCGTGTCGACGACCATGCCGGCGCTCGATGCGGCAGGCCTCAGCGTTCAGGCCGAGATGGCCGAGCTTCTTTATCTCGACGCGCCGGTTTCGGGCGGCGTTGTCGGGGCCGAACAGGGCACGCTCACCTTCATGACCGCCGGGTCGGAGGCGGCCTTTGCCGCGGCCGAGCCCCTGCTCGGCGCCATGGGCCGCGCCATCTATCGGCTCGGCGATCAGCCCGGCGCTGGATCGACCATGAAAATGGTCCACCAGCTTGCCGCCGGCGCCAATCTTGCCGTGGCCGCCGAGGTGATGAGCTTTGGCGCCCATCTCGGGCTTGATCCCGCCCAGGTTCTGGAGGTGCTCAACGCCTCGGCCGGCGGCTCCTGGATGATCGCCGATCGCGGCCCGCGCATGCTCACCGATGGCCAAAACCCCAAATCGGCCGTCGACATCTTTGTCAAAGACCTCGGCATCGTCCTCGACGAAGCCCGCGCCACACGGTTTCCGGTTCCGGTCTCGGCCGCGGCCCTCCAGGTCTTCCTGGGTGCGGCCTCCGCGGGCTTTGCCCAGCATGATGACAGCCAGGCCACCCGGTTTTACGAAAGCCTCGGCGGCCAGCCGGTGCGCAAGCCCGACTGAGCCCACGGCCTCCCATCGCGCGGCATCGCCCCTTCTTCTTGGCAAAAATACTCCGGGGTCCGGGGCACCCACAGATCCTGGCCTATCCCGCCGGGTGCCGCACCCCGCCACAGCTCTCCCGGATCACCAGCTTTGGGGCAAACACCTCATGGCGTGGCGGCGCGGCTGGCGCATCAAGCCGCGCAATCAACAGCTCGGCCGCGCGCCGCCCCAGCTTGGCGGGATTGTCGAGCGCCGTGGTCAGGGCCGGGTGATAGGCCGCCGCCTCCTCGGTGCCGCCGATGCCCACGATTGCCACATCCGCGCCGGGCACAAGCCCCGCCTTTCGCACCGCGTTCAAGGCGCCAAAGGCCACCAGATCGTTGAAACAGACGATCCCCGTGGGCCGAGGGTCGCGCGCCAGCACCTGTGCGGTGGCAGCCGCCCCCTCCAACAGCCGGGGCGGGGTCTGCAGCCAGAGCGTCTCCTGCCAGGCCAGACCGGCCTCGGAAAGCGCTGCCCTGAACCCTGCCAGCCGGTCATCGGCGGTGTTGACCCCGGGGCGG
>JBCBKN010000265.1:0-6684 GCA_038521775.1 Pseudomonadota bacterium
CTCGCCGGTGGGATCCGCGGGCGCGGCGTCGGTCGATCCGATCCAGCGGGCCTCGCCCAGCCCCGGCTGCGGGCTGTCCACCGCGGCACTGGGCGATCTGTCGGTGCGCGGGGTCGGCGCCTGCCGGGCGGGCCGCGGGCGTGGCAGCGACGCCTCGGCCCGGGCCTGCGCGGTGGGGGTCAGATCCTCGCGTGCGGCCGCCGGCGTCGCATCCGGCCCCGGTGCCGCGATCACCACCGGATCGGCTGGGGGGTCTGCCGGGGCCTCGGAAGAGACCACAGTCGGGGCATCGGAAGAGACCACAGTCGGGGCATCGGAAGAGACCTCGGACGGGGCATCGGACGGGGCATCGGAGAGATCAACCTCCCGCGCCTGCACCGCCGCAGTCTCGGCGTCGTCTCGAACCCCCTCCCCGTCGCGCAAGGCGGGCTCGACCCGCGCGCTCTGCAAGGCGCGGCGTTCATGGCGCAGCAGCGCTGCCACCGTATCGCGGGGGCGATCGGCCTCCCCCACTGGGGCTGTCGTGGTCTGGGCCGGGTCTGGGGAAACCAAATTAGTGCGGGCCGGGTCTGGGGCATCCGGGTCTGGGCGCGTCGAGGATGTCGGCTGTTCCGGTCGCGGCGGGGGCGCATCGGCAGCCACCGGACCGGTCTCCGGCACGGCGGCCGGATCCGGATCGCCGGTCTGGGTCACCCTGGTCGCGCAACTGTCCGGGGTACAGTCCAGCGCCGTCATCCAGTCCGAAAGATCGCGCTGAACGGCCGCAGCAAGGCTGGTGCGCGCCTCGCCGATATCCGGGATCCGGTGTTCGATCGACCGCCAGGCGCTTGTCGCCAGCACCGCGTTCTGCGCCTCCAGCCGATAGGCAAGCTCCAGCGCATAGATGTCGGGCCCAAAACCGCGGGCCGAGAACAGCTCGCGCACCTCGATGATCAGAACCATCGGCCGGGTGCCGGCAAAGGCGGCACTGAACCGGCGCGCCCCGTCAAACAGGATCAGCCGCAAGCGGTTCTCGCCGGTTTCTGGATCGAGAAGCTCCAGATCATTGCCGCTGATCAACAGCCCCGCGGCGGCGCGGATCTCGACCTCGGCAATGCGGGTCTCGACCGCCCAGCTTGTGGGAACCGAGGCGGACAGCGCCGGGGCAGCCATTGGGCCAGCCATTGAGCCAGCCAGCACGGCGCCCCAGATCGCCGCTGCGCACAGCCCCCGCATTCGCGTCGCCCCCGTTCTCGAGCCGAACTCACCGCCCCGCCGCGGTGCTGCGCAGGCTAAGCCCAGAGAGGGCCGCGGGCAAGCGGAGTGACTGCCCCGTGGGACGCCAGGCGATGCGCTTGACCGCGCCCGGCCACAGACCGCATGGTCGGGCGAGCAAGGAGAGAGGGTCATGCCCGCCATCAATCCGCACGCAGCGCTTGCCACCCATGAGGTCACCAACCAGCCCGAGGACCGGGGCGCGTTGCCGCTTTGGGACGGCGATGCCGTGCTGCGCGGGGCCACTGAGACGCTGGGCCCCGACCGGCGTGCAGCGCTTGCGGCCTATGCCGGCACCCTGGGCAGCGAGGAGATGCAGGCCGCGGCGCGGGCGGCAAACCGCTCGGCGCCCGAATTGCGGCTCTTCGATGCGGGGGGACGGCGGCTCGACGAGGTGGCGTTTCACCCTGCCTATCATACGCTTTTGGAGAAGGGTCTGAGCGCCGGCTATGCCGCCACGGCCTGGGAGGACACGCCCGGCGGGCATCTGCAGCATGCCGCCATGGTCTATCTGGCAAGCCAGATCGAGCCCGGGCATTGCTGCCCCATGACCATGACCTATGCCGCGGTGCCCGCACTGCGCGGTCGCGCCGAAAGCTGGCTGCCGGGGATCATGGCGCGCCGCTACGATCCCGCCTCGCGCCCCGCGGCACAAAAGGCCGGGGTGACGATCGGCATGGCCATGACCGAGAAACAGGGCGGCTCGGATGTGCGCGCGAACACCACCCGGGCCGAGCCCGATGCGCCAGGGCGCGACCAGGGCTGGCGGCTGACCGGGCATAAATGGTTCTGCTCGGCGCCCATGTCGGACGGGTTTCTCACCCTGGCCCAGACGGCGGCCGGGCTGAGCTGCTTTCTGGTGCCGCGCTGGACCCCGGACGGGGCGCGCAACGCGCTGCATCTGATGCGCCTGAAGGACAAGCTGGGCAACCGCGCCAATGCCTCGGCCGAGATCGAGTATCACGGTGCCTGGGCCGAGCTTTTGGGCGAGGATGGCGACGGCATCCGCACCATCCTGGCCATGGTCCACCACACAAGGCTCGACACTGCAATGGCGCCGGCCGGGCTGATGCGGCGCGCGCTGACCGAAGCGCAGCACTGGGTCACGCATCGCACCGCCTTCCAGCGCCGCCTGATCGACCAGCCGCTGATGCGGGCGGTTCTGGCCGACCTCGCGCTTGACTGGATCGGGGCTGCGGTGATGGGCCTGCGCGTGGCCCGCGCCTTCGATGCGCCTCAGGAGGCGCCGCTGGCCCGCATCCTGGTGGCCATCGCGAAATACTGGTCGAACAAGCGCTGCCCGCAGGTGATCTATGAGGCAATGGAGTGCATGGGCGGCGTGGGCTATGTCGAGGACGGCATCATGCCGCTTCTTTACCGCGAGGCGCCGCTCAACTCGATCTGGGAAGGCTCGGGCAATGTCATCTGCCTCGACATTCTGCGCAGCCTGGCGCGCAGCCCGGACAGCGCCGAGGCCCTGCGCGGTCTGCTGGCCAGCGCGCATGGGCGCGATGCGCGCTATGACGCAGCCCTGGCCGGGGTTGAAGCGATGCTGGCAGCACCCGCCGAACACATGGCCCGGGCGCTGACCGAGCGGCTCGCGCTGCTGGTGCAGGCGGCCCTGCTGCTCGATGGGCCGGATGAGAAGCTCGCGGCCGCCTTCATCGAGGCCCGGCTGGGCGCGGCGCATCACACGCATGGCGCAGCCTCCACAGACACAGACGCCGTGCTTGCGCTGCTCTGAGCCAAGAAAACACTTGATCGGCGCGGGTGATTCGACCTATCCAGCGCGTCCCGCAACACCAGACAGGAGGGCGACCATGTCTTCGACAGTTGAAACCTCGCCCGGTCCAGTCTCGCAAATGGCGTGCTGAGAGCAGTCGGCAACGGGCATTCCTGATCATCGGGCCGCCGCTTCGGCCCATCAAAAACTGCGCCTGGGCTTTTGTCCCGGCAGCGCAGATCAATTGGTGTCTTGATCGAAATTGTGAACGACTTTCTGACCCGCGCGATGGGCAGCGAGATTTTCGCCGGCGGCATGGTCCTGGGCCTGATCGGCGCACTTTGGGCTGTCACGAGCGCCATCTGGCGCGCTGTGCAGACGTTCTTTTGGCGTCGGCTCTGCGTGTCGGTGACGCTCACCAACCGCACGCGGGCCTATGACCATCTTGTCCTGTGGCTCGACACGTCGCAGGTGTTCAAGCATGTCCGGCGGCTCGAAGCGTCGGCCAGCCTGAGCGGTGATGACCCGACCTTCTTGCCCGCGCAGGGCGCGTTCTGGTTCGTGCATGCGGGTCGGCCTTGCCGGTTTTACCGCACAGCAGGCAAACCCTCGACGATCGGTCAGGGGCGCAGGCCGCTTGAAACGGTGACCTGTACATGCCGTTCGGTTCAACCGCCACGGTCGCGGGCTGGATCGCGGAGGGCGCCCGTATCGCTGCGCTGCGCGCACGTATCGGCCCGTCGGTCTACGTGCTGCGCCAGCGGCGTTGGGAAAGGGCGTGCGATGTGCCCCGCCGCGGCATCGACACGATCCTGGCCGAGGATGATCGGATCGAGCGGCTCCTGGAGGATGCGCAGCGCTTCTTTGCGGGCCAAAGCTGGTATGCCGAACGCTGTGTGCCATGGCGGCGCGGCTATCTGCTCTACGGGCCACCGGGCACCGGAAAATCCAGCGCGATCCGCGCCCTGGCCTCTGAACTCGATCACAACCTGGCCGTACTCGATATCGGCAAAAAAGGGCTCGGCGACGATGATCTCGTGGAAGCCCTGTCGAGCGCGCCGCGCGATGCGCTGTTCGTGCTGGAAGACATCGATGCGGTGTTTTCGGGTCGCCAGGCGGATGAGGGCCATAAGGGGATCAGCTTTTCGGGGCTGCTCAATGCCATTGACGGCGTTGCGGCGCAGGAGGGCCGGGCCCTGATCATGACCACCAATCATCGCGACCGGCTGGACCCTGCCTTGATCCGGCCGGGCCGCGCCGATCTGCATGTCGAGCTTGGCCTGATCGGCGGTGCCGCCGCGGCCCGGCTTTTCGCGCGCTTTTTCCCGCAGGAGCCGGATTTGGCCGCGCAGTTTGAGCGGGCCTTGGGTGGCGCGAGACTGGCGCCAGCGGCGGTCCAGGGCTGGCTGCTGGCCCATCGCGACGATGCAGCCTGCGCGGCGCGGGCCGAGGGGCTGCACCCGCCGCCACCGGCTGCCGCAAAGGTCGAGGCGCAGGTCGACACGCAGGTCGCGGCGGAATGAATTGGGGTTTTGACGCGCCTCGCCGGGGTGCCTATATGGCCTGGAGAGGGAGAGAGCCATGACCGCACCGCTGATCGATCCGTTCGCCCGCGCCATCACCTATCTGCGCGTCTCGGTGACGGATCGCTGCGATTTCCGCTGCAGCTATTGCATGTCCGAGCATATGACCTTCCTGCCCAAGAAGGAGCTTCTCACGCTTGAGGAGCTCGACCGGCTCTGCTCGGCCTTCGTGCGTCTGGGCGTGCGCAAGCTGCGCGTGACCGGGGGCGAGCCGCTGGTCCGCCGCGGCATCATCGGCTTTTTTGAGGGCATGGCCCGGCATCTGGAGGCCGGCACGCTCGACGAGCTCACGCTCACCACCAATGGCAGCCAGCTGCGCCGGCATGCCGCGGCGCTGGCCGCCTGCGGGGTGCGCCGGGTCAATGTCTCGCTCGACACGCTTGATGACCGGAAATTCACCGAGATCACCCGCTGGGGGCGGCTCGCGCAGGTGCTCGACGGGATCGATGCGGCCCAGGAGGCGGGGCTTGCGGTCAAGATCAATGCGGTCGCCCTGAAGGGCTTTAACGATGACGAACTTGATCGTCTGGTCGAATGGTGCGGCGCGCGCGGCTTCGATCTGACCTTCATTGAGGTCATGCCGATGGGCGAGATCGAGGCCGACCGGCTCGACCAATACTGGTCGCTGGAGGAGGTGCGCGCGGCCCTCAGCACCCGTTGGACCCTGCATGAGACGGCCGAGCGCACAGGCGGCCCGGCGCGCTATGCCCGGCTGGAGGAGACGGGCCAGCGCATCGGCTTCATCACGCCCCTGAGCCATAATTTCTGCGAAAGCTGCAACCGGGTGCGGCTGACCTGCACTGGCCAGCTCTATATGTGCCTGGGCCAGGATGACGATGCCGATCTGCGGGCCGTTTTGCGGGCCGAACCCGAAGATGCGCCCTTGGAGGCCGCCATCCGCCGTGCGATTGCGCGCAAGCCCAAAGGACATGATTTCGACTATTCCCGCCAGGCCGTTGCGGGAGAGATGCGCCGCCACATGTCGGTGACCGGCGGCTGAGCCACCGTCGCAGATGGCGGGCCCGCGATCAACTTACCCCATCTGAGGCCGGCCTATTTGGCCGAGGCCGAAAAAAGCCGGGTCAGAAACGCCGATTGCCGCGCCCGAAACGCCTCGGCGATGGCGAGCTTGAACGCGTCAAAGGCATGCACCCCGCCGGGATAGACCGCAAGCTCCGCCGCAGCGCCAGCTGCCGACCAGCGGGCCGCCAGCATCAGGCTGTCATCGAGCAGCGGATCGAGTGTGCCGATCTGAAACAGCGCCGGCGGCATGCCGGCAAGATCGGCCAAAAGCGGCGATACGGCGGGATCGTCAGGCGGCGTGCCACCCTCCGACCTGCTGTCCCCCGCCGGGCTCCCTGCCGCCGGGCTCCCTTCCGCCGGGCCCAGCAGATTGGCCACAAACCAGGCCACCGTGGGCGTGCTGAGGATCAGCTTGCGCGCGCCCCAATTGGCCATCGAGGCGGTCATCCGCAGATCGTACATGCCATAGTTCAGCACGGCACCCGCCACGCCCGCCAGCCTGCCTTCGGCCCGCAGCGCAAGCAATGCCGCGGCGGCCAGATGCGCGCCGGCCGACTCGCCGCCGATCGCAAGCGGCTGGCCCGGCCAACGGGCCCGCGCCTGCGCGATGCCGGCCAGAACATCTTGCAGCGGGGCCGGCCAGCGATGCTCGGGGGCCAGACGGTAGCGCACCGAGGCCACGGCCAGCCCGGTGTCGCGGGCGATGCGCTGGTTGGGAATGTCGTAATACTCCGGCCGGTTAAACGTCCAGCCGCCGCCATGGATGTGCAGATAGATCCCGCGCGGCGCAGCATCGGGAAGCGACAGCCGCAGCGCCGGCGCGGGCGGGTCCTCGCCCGGCTCCGCCCAGACCGAACCCTCGGCCGGCCCGCCCAGCGGGAAGATCCCCTTGCCCTCGGCCCGGGCGCGGCGCGTGGCCGCGATGGCCAGCTCATGCGTGGCCGGCAAATCGGCCAGCTGCGCCTCCAGCGCTGCGGCAAAGGCCGCTGTCTCAGGGTCAATGGCGCGCGGCGCGAACAGGGCCGGATCGATCATCTGCATGGGCTGACCCTACCGGGGGCAAAGGCCGCCCACAAGCGGCCCGCAGGCCCCGGCTGGCTC
>JBCBKN010000266.1:0-6638 GCA_038521775.1 Pseudomonadota bacterium
GCGGCCGACAGGACCAGCGCGAGGCCTGCCGCTGTCCCTCGCAGTCTTGAGCCGGGCAAAGCGGTGTGCAGTCCTGCCATAGATCTCTCCCTGAAGCCGGTCGCAGAGCAGTGTTCGTTGGGCAGAGAGATAGGCGCAGTCGCCGGATTCTCCAACCGAAGACGGCCGCGACACACGGGGATGTGCAAGGCCGGGCCGGGCGGGGCTTTGCGCATGGGGTCCAGCGGCCAGACGCTTGGGCCCTTGTGGATCGGGCGGGATCGGGCGGGCGGCCCCGAAGGCTGCGGCCAAACGATACGGCGAGAAGGGGCGGCTAAAAGATGCGTCCCGGCTCCTCGGCGGTTTTTGGCGGCGCTGCCGGGGTCTGCACGCCCGCCGCGCGCAACCGCTGGGTTTCCTCAAACGGGTCGAGCACGTCCTCGCGGTATGGATCGAAGGTCCTGCGGCCAAAAAACGTGCGCAGGCCATAGCGCTGGTCATTCTCGGTCAGCGCGCGATCCTCTTCGGCCAGTGATGCCCTGATCTGCGGATCGGCCGAGGCGACATTGCTTTGTGCCAGAAGCGCCTGCTC
This sequence comes from Pseudomonadota bacterium, assembly GCA_038521775.1. Taxonomy (GTDB): domain Bacteria; phylum Pseudomonadota; class Alphaproteobacteria; order Rhodobacterales; family Rhodobacteraceae; genus J013. The sequence continues at coordinate 572 of JBCBKN010000266.1, forward strand.
ACCGGGCGAGAGCGCACCGGTTTCGCGCCGCGCCGGGATCGTGCTGTCGCCCGACAACAGGCTGGTGACATCCTCGCGCGGCTGGGGATCGACCCGGTTGATGCCATCCGGGTCGGGTCGGGGCAGGGCGGCGGTGTCGGGCGGCATTTCCAGCGGCCGCCGTTCGACCACCAGAAACTCATCCGGCGGCGGCTGGCGCAGGCCGACCGAGCGCAGAAGGCTCTGCCGTTCGGTGTTTTGCGATCCGCAGGCGGTGAGCGTCATCAGCGTTGCCGCCAGGCCCAGAAAGATGGTTCGTGCCGGTCTGATCATTGGCTCCACTCCGCAGCTTGCCCTGCAGCGATGCGCGGGCGACACTACCTCAGCGCCGGGGGAGGGTCACGCCCTTAATCCGACGCTCACTTATCCGCCGGACGGTCTGCGCGGCGCGGGGTCTCGCCGGTGCCCGGCCCCTGCGGCCAAATCAGAAGCCCCGCGACCCCGGCAAAAATCGCCACATCCGCGATGTTGAAGGAAAACGGGTTGAGGATGCCGCAGCAGGACATGTTGAGAAAATCGGCCACCGCGCCGTATACCGCCCGGTCGAGCGCATTGCCCAGCGCGCCCCCGATGATCGCCCCGGCAAAAAGCGGCACCCGCCAGCCGGTGGCATGGCGCAGCCAGACCGCAAGGCCGACGCAGATCGCCAGGGCAAGGGCGATCAGCGCCCAGCGCGCCAGCGCCTCGTCCGAAGCAAAAAGGCCGAAATTCACGCCGCGATTCCAGGCCATGCGCAGGTTCAGAAAGGGCGGCAGAACATCGAGGCTGCCGCGGCGCGCCAGGTCGAGATAGACCACGACCAGAAGCTTGATCGCCTGATCGAGCGCAAAGATCAGCACCGCAAAGCCCAGCATCCGGGTCAGATTGCGGCGCGCGCTGGGCCTGCGGGGCGCGGGGGGCGCGCTGGGCGGGGCGGCGGCCTGCATCGCGTGCCGCTCAGTGCCGGAAATGCCGGTGGCCGGTAAAGACCATCGCAAGCCCCGCGGCATCGGCGGCGGCAATCACCTCATCATCGCGCTTGGATCCGCCGGGCTGGATCACCGCGCGCGCACCCGCCTCCGCCGCGGCCATCAGACCATCGGCAAAGGGAAAGAACGCATCCGAGGCCACAGCGGCACCCTGAGCGGGGCTATCGGCGAGGGCCAGGGTCTGGGCCATATCCGCGGCCTTGCGCGCCGCGATCCGGGTGCTGTCGACCCGGCTCATCTGCCCCGCACCGATGCCGACGGTTCGGCCGGCACGGGCAAACACGATGGCGTTCGATTTCACATGCTTGGCGACGCGCCAGGCAAAGAGGAGATCGGCAAGCTCATCCGCCTCGGGCGCGCGCTGCGTGACAACGCGCAGGCTGTCCGGCACGGTTGCGACCGCATCGCGGTCCTGCAAGAGAAAGCCACCCGCAATCTGGCGCAGCATCTGGCCCGGCGCTGTCGGATCGGGCAGGTCGGGCAGGGTGAGGAGCCGCAGATCCGGCCGCCTGGCAAGCAAATCTGCCGCCGCTTTCGACGCACCGGGCGCAATGACAAGCTCGGTAAAGCCCGACGCGATGACCCGCGCGGTCGGCTCGTCAAGCGGCTGGTTGAGCGCGACAATGCCGCCAAAGGCGCTTTGCCGGTCGCAATCCCGCGCGTTCTGATAGGCCTCGGCCATGGTCGGCGCGGTCGCAACGCCGCAGGGGTTGGCATGCTTGATGATGGCGCAGGCCGCCCCCTCGGCCGGCGCGAATTCCGCCACCAGCTCCACCGCCGCATCGGCATCGGCAAGGTTGTTGTAAGAGAGCGCCTTGCCCTGCAGCAGCGTGGCCGTGGCAACACCCGGGCGCGCCGGGCCGCCGCGATAAAAGGCCGCCGATTGGTGCGGGTTTTCGCCATAGCGCAGGGCAGACAACCGCCGTGCCGCAAAAACCTGGTGGCGCGGCGCCTCTGTGCCCGCCAGTTCGGCCATCCAGCCCGCGATTGCCGCGTCATAGGCCGCAACCCGCGCAAAGGCTGTCTGGGCGAGGCAACGCCGCAGCGCGAGATCGGGGCCGCCATCGCGCAGGCTTGCCATCACGGTCGGGTAATCCTCGGGATCGGTGATCACCGTGACCGAGGCGTGGTTCTTGGCCGCCCCGCGGATCAGGGCGGGGCCGCCGATGTCGATCATCTCGATGGCGGCCTGCCCGTCCGCGCCCGCAGCCAAGGCCGCCTCGAACGGGTAGAGATTGACCACCAGAAGATCGATCGGCGCGATGTCATGCGCATTCAAAGTGGCCATATCGTCCGGCACCTCGCGCCGGGCCAGAAGCGCACCGTGAATGACAGGGTGCAGGGTCTTGACCCGCCCGCCCAGCATCTCGGGATATCCGGTGAGGTCGGCAACCTCATGCACCATGAGCCCTTCGGCCCGCAAAGCCGCGGCCGTGCCCCCGGTCGAGACAAGCGCTGCGCCCGCCTCGGCCAGCGCGCGGCCAAGCTCGGCAATGCCCGTCTTGTCGGAGACCGAGATCAGCGCGCGGCGGATCGGGCGGGGGCCCGGATCGGGTGGGGACGGTTCAGCTGACGCCATGGCGGGTCCTTCCTTCGCGCCGCTCAAACAGGCGCTGCAGCGCTGGTCGCGTCGCCCTCGGTGCGGTCGGCCGCCTCGGCCCGCTTGAGGCCCCAATTGATCTGGCCGCGATGGTTGGTCACCCGGGCCGAGACGACGATGCGCTTGGTCGGCCGCGGTTTGAGATGCGATGCGTCGAGGTAATGACCATCGAGAAGTTCCAGCGTGCCGCCCGATTGCCGGAAGATCCACATCTCGCCATTGGAGAGGCTCAGCGCCACGGCGGTTCGGCCCAGGGCCAACTTCGCCTCGACATCGGGATGGATATGGAAGACGGCCGAAAAGCCCACGCCGAGACGCGGGGCCGCGGCGACCATCCGGTCGAAGGCCTTTTTCTGCGTGTCATCGAGGCTCGACATCGTGTCCTCGCAGCGCAGATCGTCGCCCGCGGTCGAGAGGTAAAGCCGTCGCTCATGGGTCAGGCCGTGGCTTGCTGCATAGCCGTCATGCGCGGCAAGCACCCAGGCGCCGTTCAGATCATTGGTCTGCTCGACCGGAACCCGGCGCGGACCGTCGATGATCCGGTCGCCAAGCTGGCGCGCAACCCAGCCCCGGCCGAGAAACCGCGCCGAGGAGCTTCGTTCGGCCAGGACGGTGCTGTGCGAGGCCGTTGCGCGGGCCGTCATGTGCCAGTCGGGCCCAAAGCCGCGCCCCGTCCCGACACTGCCCAGCAGCGGCCGGCGGCCCACCGAAACCTCGATGCCCAGGGTCGAGGCATGGCCGGTGCGCGCTGTCGGGCCGGCCGGCGGGCGCGCCGCATCGACCAGGCAGACAATGGGCCCGGCATGCAGCCGCACAAAGCCCATGACCGGATCGGGCCGGGCCGGCGCGCGGATCCTGGCATCGGCGAGCGCCTGATCGAGCCGCCCTTCTTCGCCGACCGAGCCGCCATGAAACCGCGCCAGGGTGCCATTGCCCATGCGAAGGGTGCGCAGCGCCGGCGCAATGGATTTCATCGCCTGCTCATGTCGCTGATCGGGCTGCTTGCCGGCCTCCTCCAGCGTGCGCGCGGCCCAGACCAAAAGCGTGAAGATCTCCATGAGCTCTTCGGGGTTGCGCGACGGGATCCCGCCATCCTCACGGATCAGCCGGTCGCAGTCGCGGCCCAGATCGCGCACAGCATGGGCCAGCAGCGTCTCCTGACCCTCAAGCGCGAGCCCTGCATAGACGAGCCCGGTCAGGGCCTCGATCAGCGGCAGCCCGGGATCGGCCGCCGACCAGCGTCGTTTCAGATAGCGCGCCTGGCGTCCGAGCGCGCGAAAGAAGATGCGCGAATTCGCCGGCTCGACCGATTTCAGGATGAAGGGCGTGTGGCTGATCCAACGGATCAGGCGGCGCCCGGCAAGATTGGGCTGCCAGCCGGGGCCCGACCCGCTGCCATACCGGCGGATCCAGTCGAAAAGCCAGGCCTGGGCAATCTCGCGCGAGCGGGTCGATCCGTCCGCGGCCAGATCGTCGAGCCAGGCAAAGCCGTGCAGCTCGGCCTCATAGGCCTTGCTGGGCGCGCGCAGATCCCAAAGCGAGCCGCGATGCTGCACCAGCCGGCCGGCAAACAAGAGATTGCCCGCGGCATATTGATTGGCCCTGGCAAAGGATCCCACGGCGCGGGGCTCTGGCTGCCACAAAAACGCATTGGGCGGGGTCGCGAACCGGGCCATGCGCGCAGCTGTCCGATTGGCAAGCGCCATCCGCGCATGGGCGAATGCGCGCCACAACGCTCTCAGCCTCAACGCCCGTTCAGACATCGACCTTGCACTGCCCCCAATCACGTTCCCGCACCACGATTACGCCCTGCGGCGAATCATGTCACGGGGTGCGGTGCACCATTGCTGCGAAAAACCCGTCCAGGCCACCAATCTCGGGCCAAAAATCGGGTCTTAGGCGCAGCATACCCTGCGCGCACCATGTTGGGTCAAGCCCGCTCAGCGCCGGCACGGGCAGCAGCTCGACCCCCGCTGTCCGTCCCAGAAAGCCGCGAATCCGCACCTCGCCCTCCTGCGGGAAAAGCGAGCAGGTGGCAAAGACCAGCCGGCCGCCGGGGGCAAGCCACGAAAATGCCCGGTCCAGAAGCCTGTCTTGCAGACCGACCAGCGGCGCGAGACTGGCCAGCGGACGGCGCATCAGATCGGGATGCCGCCGCATGGTTCCGCTGGCCGAACAGGGCGCGTCGAGCATGATCGCATCGAAGGGCGCCTCGGGCTGCCAGTCCAGAGCATCGGCCTCAACGATCCGCGCCGACAGACCCGCGCGCTGGAGGTTGTCGCGCAGGCGTTTCAATCGCGGCCCGGAAAGATCGAGTGCCGTCACATCGGCCCCGGCCGCGGCAAGCTGCAGGGTCTTGCCGCCCGGCGCGGCACAGAGGTCGAGCACCCGCGCCCCGGCGACCGGGCCAAGCAGACGCGCCGGCAGCGCGGCCGCGGCATCCTGGACCCACCACTGCCCTTCGGCATAGCCGGGCAGGGACGTGAGCTGTCCGGGTTGGGCAAGACGCAGGCTGCCCGTGGGCAGCGTCTGCGCGCCAAGCGCCCGGGCCAAACCGTCCGCGTCCGCGGCATCGCGCAGCGACAGATCGACCGGCGGTCGCACCCGGTGCGCCCGGGCCATTGCCGCACAGGCATCTGCCCCCCAGGCCCGGGTCAGCCGGTCGGTGAGCTCGGGCGGAAACACCGGATCGGCCGCGGCAATCTCGGGCCAGAGAGCAGCGCCTTCGGTCGCAACGCGCCGTGCCACCGCATTGACCAGACCGCGATAGGCGCGCAGGCGCGCGGTGCCGGCCGCCAGGTCAACCGCGGTCGAGACGACGGCATGGGCGGGGATGTCTTCGACCAGCAGCTCGGCCGTGGCGAGGCGAAGGATGTTCTGCACCCGGGCCGGCGGCGCACGGGTGACGAACCCGGCCAGAAGCGTGTCGATGGCAGGCATCCAGCGCAGCACGGTTTCGGCCAGCGTCATGGCGCGGGCCCGGACCGGCGCGTCGAGCCCGCGGTCCAGCCGCGCCTCGTCCAGCAGCGCCGCGCGCTCAAGCACCGCGGAGAGAAGATCGAGCGCCGCGGCGCGTGCGTTCTGACCGCTTGAGCGCGTGCCCGCAGACCGTCTCGCCTGCTGCCCGTCTGCCTCGTTTGTCCTGGCTGGCCCATCTGCCCGGTCTGGCCCGGCTGGCCCGTCACGCCGCTTGGCTGCCGGCGTCTTGGGGCGACCGCGGCCGTGTGCCGGGCGGCCCTTTACGACCACGGGCCGCTCAGACCGGTGCGATCCTGCGGCCGGCGCCCCTGGGGCGCGGTGCGAGGCGCGCGGGTGCCCATCTCGCGGGCGAGCTGTTCCAGCGCGGCGATCCGGTTGGTCGGGTTGGGATGGGTGGAGAACAACCCGTCCAGCCGCCGCCCGGCCAGCGGATTGACGATGAACATATGCGCCGAGGCGGGGTTGTCCTCGGCCGAGCGCA